>JANOSS010000180.1:0-24180 GCA_031415995.1 Caulobacter sp.
GCCCCGGCGGCTGTTTAAAGCTGCTCCCCCTCCGGGGGAGCTGTCGCGGAGCGACTGAGGGGGCTAGCTGGACTTAGGCCGCGCCGCCCCCACCGACCCTTCGGGCCACCACCCCCGGGGGGGGAGGAGCTTGACCCTGGCCGCCGCCCCCGGCTAAACGCCACCCACCTTTGGGGAGTAGCCGCCTGCATCCATCAGCAGGCCCCGCCGTCAACACACTTGGGTCTCTGGACCCATGGCGCGGGGAGGGAAGCGATCATCCGCTTCCATGGCGAGACCAATGGCGCCGATTTCCTCCCGGGCTGGGTGGGACGTCGACGCTATTGGCATGCGCCCGGCCCGGAAGGTTTTGATCCCATGGAATCCCTGCTCGTCTCGACCCTGGTCGTGGCCATCGCCGAGATCGGCGACAAGACCCAGCTGCTGGCCATGATCCTGGCTACGCGCTTCAAGAAGCCCGTGCCGATCATCCTGGGCATACTTGTCGCCACCCTGGCCAATCACGCCCTGGCGGCGACGGCGGGCTACTGGGCCTCCGACCTGCTGAGTGGCCAATGGTTCAAGTGGGCCATCGCCGTGTCGTTCATCGCCATGGCCGCCTGGGCCCTGATTCCCGACAAGGCCGATGACGAGGAGGCCGGCGCGACCAGCCGCTATGGCGTGTTCCTGACCACCACCATCGCCTTCTTCCTGGTCGAGATGGGTGACAAGACCCAGATCGCCACGGTGGCCCTGGGCGCGCGCTTCCATAACATCGCCTGGGTCGCGGCGGGCACCACACTGGGCATGATGGTCGCCAACATCCCGGCCGTCTATCTGGGCGAGGCGGCGACCAAGATCGTGCCGTTGAAGTATGTGCGCATCGGCGCGGCGGTGATCTTCCTGGGCCTGGGCGTCTGGGCGGCGGTCGAGGCGGCGGGGTTGTTGAAGTAGCGCCTCAACCTTGTCATCCCGGCCGCAGCGCAGCGGAGAGCCGGGACCCAGGGGCAACCGCGATGCGCCGGCCCCTGGGTCCCGGATAGCGCCTGCAGCGCTTCCAGGATGACAAGGATTTTGAAGGCGCTATGACGGCGGGAGCGCAAGGAGTTCCGCCGCCCATGACCGATGGTCCGACCGCTCGCGGCTGGGAGTTCTGGATCGATCGCGGCGGCACGTTCACCGACATTGTCGCGCGGCGGCCAGACGGAGCGCTGGTCACCCACAAGCTGCTCTCCGAAAATCCCCAGCAATATGCCGACGCCGCCGTGGCGGGTGTGCGGGCCCTGCTGCCGGCCGGTGCCATCATTGACGCAGTGAAGATGGGTACCACGGTCGCCACCAACGCGCTGCTGGAGCGCAAGGGCGAGCCGACGGTGCTGGCGATCACGGCGGGTCATGCCGACGCCCTGCGGATCGGCTATCAGGCCCGGCCCAGGCTGTTCGACCGCCACATCGTCAAACCGGAAGCCCTTTATGACCGCGTTGTCGAGATCGACGAGCGGATCACGGTCGAGGGCATGGTGCTCAAACCGCTTGACGAGGCCGCCGCCCGCGCGGGCCTCCAGGCCGCCTTCGACGCCGGCTTCCGGGCCGTGGCGATCGTCCTTCTGCACGGCTTTCGCTTCACCGACCATGAGGCGCGGGTTGCGGCGGTCGCGCGTGAGATCGGCTTCACCCAGGTGTCGGTCAGCCACGAGGTCAGCCCGCTGATGAAGCTGGTCGGACGCGGCGACACCACGGTGGTCGACGCCTATCTGTCGCCGATCCTGCGCCGTTATGTCGACCGGGTGGCCGGCGAGTTGGGAGAGGACACGCGGCTGCTGTTCATGCAGTCGAACGGCGGCCTGACCGACGCGCGGGCCTTCAGGGGCAAGGACGCCATCCTGTCGGGTCCGGCCGGCGGGGTGGTCGGCATGGCGCGGACGGCGGGGGAGGCCGGGTTTGACCGGGTCATCGGCTTCGACATGGGCGGCACCTCTACCGACGTCTGTCACTATGCCGGCGAATACGAGCGGGCCTTCGAGACCGTGGTGGCCGGGGTGCGGATGCGCGCGCCGATGATGAACATCCACACGGTTGCGGCCGGCGGCGGCTCGATCTGCAGCTTCGACGGCGCACGGCTGCGGGTGGGACCGGCCTCGGCCGGGGCCGTGCCGGGCCCGGCCGCCTATCGCCGGGGCGGGCCGCTGACCGTCACCGACTGCAACGTCATGCTGGGCAAGTTGCGACCCGAGTTCTTCCCGGCCGTGTTTGGCCCCAATGCCGACCAGCCATTGGATGCGCAGGCGGTGGCCGCAGGCTTCAGCAAGCTGGCCGCCGAGATCCTGGCCGCCACGGGCGAGGCGATGAGCGTTGAGGCCATCGCCGAGGGCTTTCTGACCATTGCCGTCGAAAACATGGCCAAGGCCGTGCGGCAGATCTCGATCCAGCGCGGCTACGACGTCACCCGCTATGTGCTGGCCTGTTTCGGCGGCGCGGGCGGACAGCACGCCTGCCTGGTGGCCGACGCCCTGGGCATGACCAGGGTGATGATCCATCCGTTCGCCGGGGTGCTCAGCGCCTATGGCATGGGGCTGGCCGATCTGCGGCTGATCCGCGAGGCGACGGTTGAGCGGCCGCTGGCGCAGGCCGCTGCCGACCTCGCCGAGCAGGCCAGAGCCCTGTCCTTCGAGGCTGAGGCCGCTCTCCGCGCCCAGGCCGTGCCGATGGCTTCGGTCGAGACCCTGGCGACCCTGCGCGTCAAATATGCCGGCACCGACACCCCGCTGGTCGTGCCGCTGGCCAACGAAGCCGGTGTCCGTGCAGCGTTTGAGGAGATGCACCAGCGGCGGTTTGGCTTCACCTCGCCGATGACGGCCTTGGTGGTCGAGACCTTGTCAGTGGAGGCGGTCGGTCATTCGGACGCTGGTTCTGAACCGGACTTTGAGTCCTGCGCGTCTCGAGGGGAGCCCGTCGCTCTGGCCATGGTTGAAGTCCGCATGGCCGGGGAGGCCCGCCCCACGCCGGTGTACGACCGCGAAGCCCTCGCCGTCGGTGTCGAAATCAAGGGCCCCGCCATCATCCGCGAGGCGACCGGCACAACTGTGGTTGAGCCCGGCTGGCGCGCCACGGTCGATGCCCATCTGAACCTGATCCTCGAGCGCATCCATGCCCTGCCGACCCGCCGCGCCATAGGGACCAAGGCCGACCCGGTGATGCTGGAGGTGTTCAACAACCTGTTCATGGCCGTGGCCGAGGAGATGGGGTTCGCCCTGCAGAACACGGCGTACTCCGTCAATATCAAGGAGCGGCTCGACTTCTCCTGCGCGCTGTTCGACCGCGACGGCAACCTGATCGCCAACGCCCCGCACATGCCGGTGCATCTGGGCTCGATGGGCGACAGCGTGCGGGCCATCCGCGAGGCGCGGCAGAGCGATGGACGCGGCATGCAGCCTGGCGACGTCTACATGCTCAACGCCCCCTACAAGGGCGGCACCCATCTGCCGGACGTGACCGTGGTCATGCCGGTGTTCGATGCGGCGGGAGCCCTGCTGTTCTATGTCGCCGCGCGCGGGCACCAGGGCGACATCGGCGGGATCACGCCGGGCTCGATGCCCCCCAACAGCCGCACGGTCGAGGAGGAGGGGGTGCTGATCGAGAACTTTCTGCTGGTCGAAGGCGGCCGGTTCCTGGAGGCGCAGACCCGCGCCCTGCTGGCTTCGGGCCGATGGCCGGCCCGCAATCCCGACCAGAACATCGGCGACCTCAAGGCCCAGATCGCCGCTTGCGCGCGCGGCGCCGAAAGCCTGACGGGTCTCGTCGCCGAGTTCGGCCAGGACGTGGTCAAGGCCTATATGGCCCACGTGCAGGACAATGCCGAAGAGGCCGTTCGGCGGGTGCTGGCCACCCTGAGCGACGGAGCGTTTGCCTACGAACTGGACGACGGCTCGGTGGTGAAGGTGGCCATCACCGTTGACCAGACGGCCCGCACGGCCCGGGTCGACTTCGCCGGCACCAGCGATCAGGTGCCGACCAACTTCAACGCCCCGGCCTCGATCTGCCGGGCGGCGGCGCTGTATGTGTTCCGCACGCTGGTCGATGACGAGATCCCGATGAACGACGGCTGCCTGCGGCCGGTGCAACTGGTCATTCCCGAGGGCTCGATGCTGCGTCCGCGCTATCCGGCGGCGGTGGTGGCGGGCAATGTCGAGACCAGTCAGGTCGTGGTCGACGCGCTGTACGGCGCGCTGGGCGTCATGGCCGGCGCGCAGGGGACCATGAACAATTTCACCTTCGGCGACGAGCGCCGCCAGTATTACGAGACCATCTGCGGCGGCTCGGGCGCGGGACCGACCTTTGACGGAACCGACGCCGTCCAGACCCACATGACCAACAGCCGCCTGACCGATCCCGAGGTGCTGGAGGCCCGCTATCCCGTGCTGGTCGAGGCGTTCTCGATCCGGCGCGGTTCGGGCGGGGCGGGCGCGTATCACGGCGGCGACGGGGTGGTGCGAAAGATCGCTTTCCGCGAAGCCATGACCGCCACCCTGCTGTCCAACCGCCGCCGCGTGCCGCCGTTTGGGCTGGCGGGCGGTGGTTCAGGTGCCTTGGGCGCGGCGCGGGTCGAGCGGGCCGACGGAACGGTTCAGACCCTGGCGGCCACCGATCTGGTCGAGGTGGCGACGGGGGACGCCATCATCATCGAGACGCCGGGCGGCGGCGGCTGGGGCGCGCCCTGATGCGGCCTGCGGTATTGTTTGTCTGCATGGGCAACATCTGTCGATCGCCCCTCGCCGAGGGCGCCTTTCGCGCTGAAGCACGGACGATCGGACTGGATGCTCTGGCCGATTCGGCCGGCACGGGCAGCTGGCATGTGGGGGCGGCTCCGGACCGGCGCGCCATCGCCGCCGCGCTGCGCCACGGGGTCGACATCAGCCGCCAGAACGCCCGCAAGGTCGAGGCCGACGACTTCCGGCGCTTCACCCACATCCTGGCCCTGGACCACGACAACCTGAAGAAGCTGCGCAGCCTTCGCCCGGTCGACGGGGCTGCGGAACTGGGCCTGCTGCTGGACTACGCCGAGGGGCTTGAGGGACGCGCTGTGGCCGATCCCTACTACGGCAGCGACTCGGGGTTCGAGGTGACCTGGCGCGAGGTCGCCCTGGCGGCGCGGGGGCTGGCGCAGTCTCTGGCGTCTCGGGGGGATTAGGCGACCTCATCTTCCCCCTGCGGAGGGGCGAGTGACTAAGCCGCTCGCGTGGCTCTTCGTTCGAGAAGCAACAGCGTCAGAGTCACCAGGAAGCCGAACGCCAGCAGCAGCGCCGCCAACTGGTGCGCCTCGCTCCAGCGCAGTTGCTCCACAAGCTGGAAAATCTCGACCGACAGGACCTGGGTCTCACCGGGGATGCCGCCGCCCAGCATCATCACCACGCCAAACTCTCCCACGGTATGGGCGAAGGACAGGATCGCAGCGACGGCGTAGCCGGGCAGGGCCAGGGGCAGGGCCACGCGGGCGAAGCTCTGCCAGCGCGAGGCGCCCAGGGTGGCGGCGGCTTCCATCGGTTCCTCGCCCAGGGCGATGAAGGCGTTGCGCAGGGGCTGTACCGCGAAGGGCAGGGAATAGATCAGAGAGCCGATCACCAGCCCCTCGAAGGTGAAGGCCAGGGTGCGTATGCCCAAGGCCTGCAGCGGCGCCATCAGCACGCTGTGCGGCCCAAGCGCGATCAGCAGGTAGAAGCCCAGCACGGTGGGCGGCAACACGATCGGCAGGGCGACCACCGCGCCGACCACGGGCCTCAAGTTCGAGCGCCCGCGCGCCAGCCACCAGGCCAGGGGCGTGGCCAGGATCAGCAGCAGGAGTGTTGTGATCCCCGCGAGTTTGACCGTCAGCCACAGCACCGAAAGCATAGTCAGCGAACCTCGTAGCCGTAGCGGCGGATGATGGCCTTGGCCTCGGCGCCCTTCAGGAACACAATGAAGGCCCTGGCGGCGGCGTTGCCGGCCCCGGTCTTCAGCAGCACCGCCTGCTGGTCGATCGGGGAATGGTTGGCGGGCGGCACGATCCAGCGCGAGCCGCCGGGCTGGTTGATCACCTGCGACAGGGCCACAAAGCCCAGTTCTGCCGCGCCTGTCCGCACATACTGGTAGGTCTGGGTGATCGAGGAGCCTGTGACGATCTTTGGCTTCAGGGAGTCCTGCAGCTTCAGCCTGGTCAGGGTCTCGACGGCGGCCAGTCCATAGGGCGCGGACTTGGGTTCGGCGATGGCCAGCTTTTCGAACTTTCCCTTGGCCAGAACCGCGCCCCTTGCGTCGACGAGGCCCGGCGTCGCGCTCCACAGGACCAGACGACCCGTGGCATAGGTGAAGCGCGTGCCGGCCACAGTCAGACCCTCGGCCTCGGCCCGGGTCGGCCGTTCGGCGTCCGCCGACAGCAAAACCTCGAACGGCGCGCCGTTGGCGATCTGGGTGTAGAACTGGCCCGAGGAGCCAAAGCTCAGGATCGCCCTGTGGCCCGTGCTGGCCTCGAACCTCGCGGCGATGGCCTTGGCGGGCTCGGTGAAGTTGGCGGCGACAGCCACCCGGGTCTCGTCGGCCATGGCCGCGCCGCCGGCCAGCAGCGCCAGACCGGCGGCAAGGGCGACCATCAGGGGGCGGCGAGCGAGCATGCAGGACCTCGGCGGACTTGGAGTCGGCGACCAGACAGCGTTATGTAGCAAGACTGCATAACGCTGTCCCGTTTTCCGTTCGGGCCCGATCAGGAGCGACCATGCCCATCGATGGCGAACTCAGCGCCTCGCTCGTCCTGCGCCGGGGCGCCCTGGCCCGGGTGGGGCTGGAGCGCGTCGCCTTGCTGGAGGCCGTCGGCGAGGCGGGTTCGATCACCGCCGCCGCCCAGCGGCTGGGCCTGAGCTACAAGGGCGCGTGGGACGCGATCCAGGCGCTCAACAACCTGTTCGACGCCCCTTTGATCGCCGCCAGCGCCGGTGGCCGGTCGGGCGGCGCTGCGACCATCACGCCGCGCGGCCATGCGGTGATCAAGGCCTTCCGCGAGGTCGAGCGCGAGATCGGCGCGGCCCTGGCGCGGCTGGAGGCCGGCCTGGCGTCCGCGCCCGAGCAGGGGCTGGGCGAGCTCTTCTGGAGCCTCGGACTGCGCACCAGCGCCCGCAACGCCTTGCGCGGAACCGTGTCGCGCATCGCGGCCGGGGCGGTGACCGTCGAGGTCGCGCTGTCGCTGGGCGACGGGGTCGAGATCGTCTCGGTCATTACCCGGCGCAGCGCCGATGAGCTGGATCTGACGGTCGGTAAGCCGGCTGTCGCCCTGATCAAGTCCAGCTTTGTCAGGATCGTTCGCGGGCGCGACCCGTTGGCCGGCGTCAATCGCCTGACCGGCTTGGTCATCGACCGCGAAGATGGGGAAGTGGCCAGCGAGATCAGTCTGAGCCTTTCGGCCGGCAAGACCCTGGTCGCGACCCTGCCGCGCGCCGACGCCGACGCCATGGCGCTGAGATCCGGTGACGCGGTCGTCGCCAGGGTCGAGTCCTCGGACGTCATCCTGGCCGTCGAATAGGATCATGCAGACACCCCAGAGCAAAGGTCGCCACGATTGAATCATGCCGACTCTCGCTCCAGACTCTTGTTTTGACGCGTTATTTCGGCGGCGAACCGGTATCCACTTCGCCGAATAGCGCCCTAGCCGGCCTCCAGGGCCTCAGCAGCGACGGAAATCCTGACGGTGAAAGCGCTGCCCAGATTCTGGCCGGCGCTTTCCACGTCGATGGACCCTTCGTGAAGCGCGACCAGTTGCTTGACCAGCGCCAGCCCGATCCCCAGGCCGCCCTGCGCCTTGGCCAGATGCTCCTCGACCTGGGCAAAGATCTCGAAGATGCGCGGCTGCATCTCGGGCGCGATGCCCACGCCGGTGTCCGTGACCTTGATCTCGACCCTGCCGGCGATGACGGCTGCGGACAGCGACACCGTTCCACCCGGGGGCGTATATTTGGCGGCGTTGTTGAGCAGGTTGGCCACCACCTGGGCCATCCGCGTGTGATCGACGTCCAGCCAGATCGGTTCCTCGGGTATCTCGGTCACGAACCGATGGCAGCCGGCGTCGAGACTGTGCTGGCTTGCCTCGATCGCCGACTGGAGGACCTCGCTGAGCGCGATCCGTTCCTTTTTCAGTGAAATCTTGCCCTGGCTGACCCGCGATACATCGAGCAGGTCGTCCACCAGGTGCGAGAGGTGGGTCAGCATCCGGTCCATGCGCAGGCGGATGTCCTGAGACCGTTCCGGCGAAATGTCCTTGGCCAGCAGGTGAAGACCGCCACTCAGGGCCGCCACGGGATTACGCAACTCATGAGCCAGCACGGCCAGGAAA
Organism: Caulobacter sp.; assembly: GCA_031415995.1. GTDB lineage: Bacteria > Pseudomonadota > Alphaproteobacteria > Caulobacterales > Caulobacteraceae > Caulobacter. Next base: position 8,333 of record JANOSS010000180.1, read on the forward strand.
CTGTCCTTGTGGCGATCGGCCTGCCTCAGGGCCTGGGCGGCGGTCTCCAGTTCGTCGCGTTGGCGCTCGATCTCCTGGCGCTGCCGGTACAGATCGAAGAACACGGCGGCCTTGCTGCGCAGGATGTCGGCTTCGATCGGCTTCTGGATGAAGTCGACGGCGCCGGCCTCGTAGCCACGAAAACGCCGTCGCTTGTCGGCGGCGCCGGCTGTCACGAAGATGATCGGGATGTGTCGCGCCCGTTCGTTGCCGCGCATGAACTCGGCCAGTTCAAAGCCGTCCATGCCCGGCATCTGGACGTCGAGCAGCGCGAGCGCCACGTCATGGGTCAGGAGAAGTTCCAGCGCCTGTTCGCCCGAATGGGCCTTGAGACAGGTCAGGCCTTCACGCTCAAGCAGGGCCTCCAGCGCCAGCAGGTTCTCTTCGAGATCGTCGACAAGCAGGAAGTTGATCGGCGTTTCCGCGCTCATCGGGCGGCTCCCAGAGTCGACAGATAGGATGCGATCGCATCCCGGTTCATGATCCTCGCGGAGGGGCAGGCTTCCAGCGCCGCCAGGGGCATGGCCGCCGCGTAGGCGGTTGCGGGGTCTTCCACGACCGCCAGCCCGCCGGCGTCCACGATCGCCCTGAGTCCTGCGGCCCCGTCATGGTTGGCGCCCGTCAGCACCACGCCCACCAGTCCGGGCCCGTAGGTGTCGGCGGCGCTCTGGAACAGGACGTCTAGGGACGGCCGAGAATAGTTCACGGGCTCATCTATCGACAGGGCCAGGCTCTCATCGGTCTCGACCAGCAGGTGATAGTCGGATGGTGCGAAATAGACCGTGCCGGGGACGATGCGCTCCTTGTCTTCAGCTTCCTTGACCGTGATCTCGCATCGAGCCTGAAGGAGCGGCACAAGCATGTTGGCGCGGTCCGGGGGGACGTGCACCACCACCAGCACGGGAAGCCTATAGCCGGCGCACAGCGCGGGCAGGATGGTCTGCAGCGCCTGGACCGCGCCGGCCGACGCGCCGATCACCACCGCCCTGCTCGACACGCCGCTCATGGCTCTCGCCTCTGATAGATCTTTTCCTCAGGCGCGAAGTCGGCGAAGGCGGCGGCGTGGGCGGAAAATCGCAGGCTCTCCTTGGAACCCAGACCCAGGAAAGCCTTGCGCGCCAGGGAGTCGCGGAACAGACCGATGGCCCGATCCTGCAGCGACCGGTCGAAATAGATCATCACGTTGCGGCACGAGATCAGGTGCATCTCGCCAAAGACGGCGTCGGTCACCAGGCTGTGGTCGGAAAACACCACACGCTCGCGCAGCGCCTTGTCGAAGACGGCCCGCCCGTAGGCAGCGGTGTAATAGTCCGAAAGCGAGGACTTGCCGCCCGACTGCTGGTGATTTTCGGTGAACTTCCGGATCCGGTCGAGGGCATAGACGCCGGCTTCGGCGGCGGTCAGCGCGTCGGGATTGATGTCGGTGGCGTAGAACAGGGTGCGGTCATACAGACCCTCTTCGCGAAACAGGATGGCCAGCGAATAGAGCTCCTCGCCCGCGCTGCAGCCGGCGATCCACACCTTCAGGGACGGATAGGTGCGCAGGTGAGGCAGCACCCTCTCGCGCAGCGCCCGGAAGTAGGACGGGTCGCGGAACATCTCGCTGACCTGCACCGTCAGATACCCAAGCAGGCGGGGCAGGATCTCCGGATCGTGCAGGACGCGTTCCTGCAGCGCCGAGAGGCTGCCAAAGCCCATCTGATCGCGCCCCTGGATCAGCCGCCGTTTGATCGACGCGCGGGCATAGTGACGAAAGTCATAGTGATAGCGCTGGTAAAGCGCCTCCAGCAGCAGCTGGATTTCGAGGTCAACGATCGCTTCAGACACGGATCACGCTCATCGCGGCATCCAGACTCTGACGAGGGACAGAAGTTTGTCCACGTCGATCGGCTTGGCCATGTAGTCATTGGCCCCGGCGGCGATGCAGCGCTCCTGATCATCGGGCATGGCCTTGGCGGTCAGCATCAGGATCGGCAGCTTGCTCCATCGGGGGTCGCTGCGGATCTGCCGGGTCGCTGTCAGACCATCCATGACCGGCATCATCACGTCCATCAGGACCAGATCGATGGCGTGAGCCGGATCCGCAGCCGACCGGCCCAGGATCTCGATCGCCTCCTGGCCGTTTCGGGCAATTTCGACGATCGCGCCGCGGGGCTCGAGCACATTGGTCAGGGCATAGACGTTGCGGATGTCGTCCTCGACGACAAGGACGCGGCGTCCCTCCAGGACGGCGTCGCGATTGCGCGCCTTCTGGATCATCTTCTGCTGCTCGGGTGGCAGGTTCGAGACCACCTGGTGCAGGAAGAGCGAGACCTCGTCGAGCAAGCGCTCAGGCGACTTTGCGCCCTTGATGATGATCGAGCTGGAATAGCGGCGCAGCCGCTGCTCGTCGTCAGCCGACAGATCATGGCCGGTGTAGACAATCACAGGTGGGAACGCGTGGTTGCCATCATGGCTGAGGGTTTCCAGAAGCGAGAACCCCGAGGCATCTGGCAGGGACAGATCCAGCACCATGCAGTCGAAGGTCTGCTGGCTGAGCTGCTGCAGGCACTCGGCCGCCGTACCGACGCCGACGGTTTCGACCTCGCCCGATGACAGCAGCCTGCTGACGGCGTCGCGCTGGACCGGGTCGTCCTCGACGATCAGCACGCGCCTGACCGTGCTCGCCAGCTTCGACTGCAGCATCTCAAGCACCTCGGACAGCGCCTCGCGCTTCACCGGCTTTGCGAGGTATCCGATCGCGCCGAGTGACAGGGCCATCTGGCTATGGTCGCCGGCGGAGACGACGTGGATAGGGATGTGGCGGGTCGCGTCGTCGCGCTTGAGGCGATCCAGGACCAGCAGGCCGGATTCATCGGGCAGGCCCACGTCGAGCACGACGGCGCTGGGCTTGAAGCGCCTGGCCAGCTTCAAGGCCTCTTCGGCGGTTTCGGCCACCAGGCACTGGAACCCCAGTTCTCGCGAGAGGTCACGCACAATTCTGGCGAACTTGTGGTCGTCCTCGACCACCAGCAGCAGGCGGCGGGCGCTGACCAGTTGGTCGCGATCGTCATCGACGGTTTCGGCCAGCGGCTTTGAACGCTTGGCGCGCTGGGGCGCAGGCGGGGAAGCCCCTTCGGCGCTGACCGGCTGCTCACGAGGTCCCACTCGCGCGGGGTCGTAGGCGCACGGTATGGTGATGGTGAAGGTGCTGCCCTCACCGGGCAGGCTTTCGAGGGTAATCGCTCCGCCCAGGAGGCGCGCGAGTTCTCGCGAGATCGACAGACCCAGACCCGTTCCACCGTACCTGCGGCTGATCGTGCCGTCAGCCTGGCGGAAGGCCTCGAAAATGCTCTGCTGCTGCTCGGGTGAAACGCCGATACCGGTGTCGCTTACCGCGAAGGCGATGCTGTTTGCGCCGGACGGCGTTATGGCCAGCCTGACGTGGCCGGCTCGCGTGAACTTGAAGGCGTTCGAGAGCAGGTTCTTGAGGATCTGCTCCAGGCGCTGGCGATCGGTCTCGACGATCGAGGGACAATCGTCCGCGATCTCGATCTGGAACTCCAGCTTGCGCTCGTCGGCCACAGGCTGAAACACCTGACGCAGATCCCCCGCCAGTCTGGATATCGCGACGTTCTCAGGCCTTACCTCGATGTGGCCCGCCTCGATCTTCGACAGGTCGAGGATGTCGTTGATGAGAACCAGCAGGTCGTTACCCGACGAGGCGATGGTCTGGGCGAACTTCACCTGCTGGCTGGAAAGGTTGCCGTCGGCATTGTCGCCGAGCAGCTTGGAGAGGATCAGGAGGGAATTCAGCGGCGTGCGCAGCTCGTGAGACATGTTGGCCAGGAAGTCGGACTTGTACTGGCTGGCCTGCGCAAGCTCACCGGCCTTCAAGGCGACAGCCGCGCTGGTGCGCTCCAGCTCGTCGCGTTGGGTCTCCAGTATCTGGGCCTGCTCTTCCAGCTGGCTGTTGGTCTGTTCCAGCTCGGCCTGTTGCTGCTCAAGCCGCGTTTGCGACTCCTTGAGCGCGCGACCCTGTTCCTCGAGCTCCTCGTTGGAGACCCGCAGCTCCTCACTCTGAACCTGCAGCTCTTCAGCCTGGCGCTGGGTTTCCTCAAGCACGGCCTGCAGTTCTGCGCGATAGCGCGCGGATCGCAGGGCGATACCTATGGATACCGAGGCATGATCCAGAAGTTCGATAGCCAGGTCGTCGACAGGCTGCAGGAAGCCCAGTTCGATAACGGCGTTAACGATTTCATCGGCATGGGAGGGCATCAGGATCAGGTGCCTGGGATTGTCGCGACCCAGGGCCGAGCCGATGGTCAGGTATCCGTCGGGAACGTCGCGGATGATCATCGTTCGCCCATCGGCCGCGACCTTGCCAAGCAGACCCTCCCTGACATTGAAGCGGAGCGGCACGTCGGCGTCGGCCGGAATCCCCAGGGTTGCGGCGCGATAGAAATGGCCGCCTTCACCCTTGAACAACGCGCCGGCCTGGGCGCCCAGATACTGCGACAGAAAGCTGAGGATGCTGTCGCCCAGCGCCTCGACGGACTGCTCGCCTATCATCACTTCCGAAAGGCCGACCTGACCCGATTGCAGCCATTGCTGACGCGCGCGGGCGCGCAGGCTTCGACGGATAAGCACGAACACGGCGGCTGTGAGGGCCGCCCCCAGCAAGCCCGACAGCACACCGCTGACCAGGGCGGTCGTGTAGGCCGTTTCCATCTCGACCATGCGGCTCTGGCGTAATCGATTTTCCTCCCGACCCATCACCTCCAGCTGACTGCGGATGGCGTCCATGGCGACCCTGCTGCGGTTGCTCATGGCCACCGAGAGCGCAGCTCCGAGGCCCTTCTCGCGCCGGATCGAGATGGTTTGCTCAAGCTCGGCAAGCTTGGCGTCTATGCTGCGCCGAAGGGACCGCAGATTGCTCTGCTGGATGGCGTTGTTCTGGGTGAGCGTTGCCACGGTGTCGATGTGCGAAGCGATGGCGGACACGGCGCTCTGATAGGGTTCGAGATACTGAACCTCGCCCGTCAACAGATAGCCGCGTTGACCCGTTTCGGCGTCCTGGGTTGTCGAGAGCAGGTCATCGAGCGCGATCAGCACCAGGTGCGTGTGGCGGATCTCCGCGTTGCTCGTCCGCAAAACCTCGATGTTGCGATAGGCGATGATCCCGCTGATGACAAAGAAGGCGAGCACGAGCGCCAGTCCCAGCGTTGTCCAGACTTCCGCCTTCGTGCGGGAAGAGGGCGCGCCAGGCTGTTGTTTCAGCGACATGAAAATCTCAAGATCAGGGTTATTCAATCGCGCCGGCAGGGGCGAAGGCGACGGGCGGCGGGCTTTAAGGTCTCAGCGACCGAACGGCGCGTGCGCGCCAGGGTGGCGTTGCGCTGGGGCGCGCAGATCGGCGAACCACAACGATGCGGGAGCGCCGCACGACCATCGGCCTGTCTCAGCGATAGGCTGCGACAAGAAACACTCTAAAGTCACCCGACAAACCCCCGGCCGCGCACCCCGTCACGCAAGCCTCTAACGGCCAGCGACGACGGAGGTTCCATGCCATCGCAAATTGGCTTGCGCGGTCTGGCCAGACTGACGTTGTGCGCCTCGCCGCGGCAGTGTGACTCATTGATCTTGGCCAGGCTTGCGACGATGATAGCACCGCATCTGCGGCCCACCTCCGAGAGATTCTTGATTCAGCTCCTGTCCTCCCGGCTCGGCAAAGGTGTGACGGTTCTGGCCGTGATGCTGATCGCTTTGCTGGTGGTTCAGACCCCCGTGGCCATGGTTGACCGTGCGCTGCATGCCAGCGGCCAGGTGCATGCGGCCAACGCCTTCGCTGGACCGCTCGCCGCCGACCTGGCCGATCATGATCATGATGCTGCGGACAGCGCCGAGGTCGGGGCCGACGATCGCGACCCCTCACCCTCGCAGGGCGCGCACCACCACCATGACGGGGCCTCGCTTCTGGGCCTGACGGTCTCCATGACGGTCGCCAGTCCCTGGGGCTCGACGCTCGAAACCTGGTCTGGCCAGGACACCTCGCTCGACAGCGCCGAGCCTGCTCCGCAGAAACGTCCGCCAAAAGCTCGCCTCGAACACATCGCCTGATCGACGCGGCCCTCGGCCGCGCCCGTTTTCGTTCGAGAGAATCCCATGCCCCATTTCGTCCATGGCCGCGCCACGCGGTCCTGGCTGCTCGCGTCGGCGTTCGCCGTTGCGCTGCCCCTTGCCGCCCAGGCTGAAACCCTGGGATTGCCCCAGGCCCTGGCCCGTGCCGCCCAGGCCGATCCCACCCGTCCCGCTGTCGAGGCGCGCCTCAAGGCCGCCGATGCGGGCGCCCGTCAAGCCGGCGTTCGCCAGAACCCCGTCGTCGGCGTCGAGCTGGAGGACCTGACGGGCACCGGTCCCTATTCATTGTTCGATCGCGCCCAGGCGACGGTCTACTACCAGCAGAGCCTGGAGCGCGGCGGCAAGCGCCAGGCGCGCACCGCCCTGGCCCGCACCGAGATCGATCTGGTTCGCCTTCGCTATCAGGTCCAGGTGCTGGACCTGTTCCAGGCGGTGGAGCTGGCCTGGGTCGAGGCCGTGGCCGCCGAGGCGCAGGTCCGCCTGGCGCGCACGCGGCTGGACATCGCCCAGCGCGCCCAGGGTGAGGTGGATCGGCGCGTGAAGGTCGCCCGCGACCCGCTGTTCGCCGGGGCCCGCGCCGACACACAGGTCGCCGAGGCCAGGATCGCCCTGTCGCAGGCCCAGATGGCCGCCGACACCGCGCGTCGAAGCCTCGCCAGCCATTGGGACGGCGACGGCGATTTCGACCTCGATCCGGCGGTGCTGGATGACACCGCCGCCGCCGAACAGGTCGCGGGCGAGGCGTCTGGTGTGGACCTGGCGGTGCTCGAGGCCGAGCGACAGGCCGCGATGGCGCGGGTTCGCCTGGAAGAGACCAAGGCGGTTCAGGACCCGACCTGGCGCGCCGGCCTGCGCTATCTGAACGAAGGCCGCGACATGGCGGTGCTGGTCGGCGGCTCGATCCCCCTGGCCCGCCATGACACCAATCGCGGCGCCATCGAGCGCGCCCAGGCCGAACGCACGGCCGCCGATGTCGACCTCCTCAGCGGCAAGGTCCTGCGCGAGCGTCAGATCGCCAGGTTGCAGGCCGGGCTCGCCGCTCGGGCCAGCGAGGCCCGTCGCATCGAGACCGAGGTGCTGCCCGCCGCCGAACGGACCATCGCCCTGGTCCGCGAGGGCTTCAATCGCGGCGGCTTCAGCTATCTCGACGTCATCGAGGCCCAGAAGGTGCTGATCGACGCGCAAAGCCGTCGCCTCGACGCCCTGAAGGCCTTTCACACCGACCGCGCCCAGCTGGCTCGTCTGACCGGCCGCCACGCCGCTCTTGTTCCTGTTTCGGAGACTGTCCGATGAACCGCCTCTACACCCGGCGCGCCAGCGTGCGCCTCGCCCTGCTGATCGCCTCCACCCTGGTGCTGGCGGCCTGCGGCGATGGGGCCAAGCCCGCCGCCGAGGCGGATGGCCATGCCGCTGAAGCCGGCGACTATGAACGCGGTCCCCATCGCGGCCGCATGTTGCGCAACGGCGATCTGGCCGTCGAGATCACCATCTTCGAAGACGGCGTCGAACCGGAATTCCGCGTCTATGCCTATCGCAAGGACAAGCCGGTTGATCCGCGGCAGGTCCAACTGTCGGTCGAGCTGACCCGCCTGGGCGGCAAGGTCGACCGGTTCAGTTTCGCGCCGCAAGAGGACTATCTGCGCGGCGCCGGCGTCGTGCGCGAACCTCACTCTTTCGACGTCAAGGTCCGGGCCAGCCAGGGCGGCGACAGCCATCAGTGGACCTATCCGTCCTATGAAGGGCGAACGACGATCAGCGCGGATGCCGCCAAGGCGGGAGGCGTGAAGACCGAGATGGCCGGCGGCGCCGACATCGCCGAGCTGGTCGACATGGCCGGCCGTGTCGAGATCACGCCCGAGGGCAAGGGCGAGGTTCGCGCCTGGTATCCGGGCCGGGTGATGGCCCTGCGCGGAGAGCTTGGAAGTGAGGTCCGCAAGGGGCAGTTGCTGGCCCGCGTGGAGTCCAGCGAGAGCCTTCAGACCTATTCGATCTTCGCGCCGATCAGCGGGATTATTGTCGAGAAGAATCTCAATGTCGGCGACGTGGCCGGCGAGCGGGCCATATTCGTGATCGCCGATCCGACCAAGCTGCACGCCGAGTTCTTCGTCTATCCGCGCGACGCCGAGCGGGTTCGGGTCGGCCAACCGGTCGAGGTGCGCAGCCTGTCGGGCAACACCCGGCTGATGGCGCGGGTCGAGGCGGTTCTGCCGACCGCCGACCTGGCCAGCCAGACCCTGATCGCCCATGTCCATCTGCCCGAGGGCTCAGCCGCGTTCCGGCCCGGCATGGGTGTGGAAGGCGCGTTCCAGGTCGCCTCCCGCCGCGTCCCGCTGGCGGTGCGCACCCGGGCCCTGCAGCGGTTCCGCGACTTCACCGTCGTCTTCGCCAGGGTGGGCGACACCTATGAGGTGCGGATGCTGGAGCTGGGTCGCCAGACGCCCGAATGGACCGAGGTGCTGAGCGGGCTTGAACCCGGAACCGAATATGTCGCCGACGGCGCCTTCCTGATCCGCGCGGACATCGAAAAGTCCGGCGCGAGCCACGACCACTAGGAGCGCGCAACCATGCTTGAACGCATCATCGCGCTGTCGATCCGCTATCGCTGGATCGTCCTGGCGCTCGTCCTTGCCTCGGCGATCCTCGGCGTCTGGAGTTTCCAGCGCCTGCCGATCGACGCCACCCCCGACATCACCAACGTCCAGGTGCAGATCAACACCGAGGCGCCGGGCTTCTCGCCGCTGGAGGCCGAACAACGGATTACCTTCCCGGTCGAGACCGCGATCGCCGGCCTGCCGGGCCTGGACTACACCCGCTCGGTGTCTCGCTACGGCCTCAGCCAGGTCACTGTCGTGTTCAAGGACGGGACCGACATCTATTTTGCCCGCCAGCTGGTCAATGAACGACTGCAGGCCGCCCGCGCCCAACTGCCGTCCAGCCTGACGCCCGAGCTTGGCCCGATCTCCACGGGCCTGGGCGAAATCTTCATGTACACGGTCGAAGCCAAGCCCGGCGCGCGTCGGCCTGACGGCAAGGCCTATACGCCCGAGGACCTGCGCACCCTTCAGGACTGGGTGATCCGGCCCCAGCTGCGCAACACGCCCGGCGTCACCGAGGTCAACACCATCGGCGGCTTCGAGCGGCAATATCACGTCACCCCTCTGCCGGAACGGCTATCGGCCTACGGCCTGACCATGGCCGATGTCACCGACGCCCTGGCCAAGAACAACAGCAATGTCGGGGCCGGCTATATCGAGCGCTACGGCGAGCAGTATCTGGTCCGCGTTCCCGGCCAGGCCAGCGGCGTCGAGGACCTGCGCGGCACGATCATCGTCAATCGCGGCGGCGCGCCGATCCGCATCGGCGACGTGGCCGACGTGGGTCTGGGCGAGGAACTTCGCACCGGGGCCGCGACCGAAAACGGCAAGGAGGTGGTGCTGGGCACTGTCTTCATGCTGGTCGGCGAGAACAGCCGCACCGTCGCCCGCGCGGCGGCGCTGCGTCTGGAGCAGGCCGCCAGGTCCCTGCCGGCCGGCGTCATGGCCACGCCGGTCTATGACCGCACCGAACTGGTCGATCGCGCCATCCGCACGGTCGAGACGAACCTGGTCGAGGGCGCGCTGCTGGTGATCGTCGTGCTGTTCCTGCTGCTGGGCAACATCCGGGCGGCGCTGATCACGGCGGCGATCATCCCGTTCTCGATGCTGCTGACCATCACCGGCATGGACCACAGCCGGGTGTCAGGCACTCTGATGAGCCTGGGCGCGCTGGACTTTGGCCTGATCGTCGACGGCGCTGTGATCATCGTCGAGAACTGCCTGCGCCGGTTTGGCGAGGCGCAGCATCGTCTGGGACGCCTGCTGACCAAGGACGAACGCTTCGCCCTGACGGCCAGCGCGGCCGGCGAGGTGATCAGGCCGTCGCTGTTTGGTGTGCTGATCATCACCCTGGTCTATGTGCCGATCTTCGCCCTGACCGGGGTCGAGGGGAAGATGTTCCACCCGATGGCCATCACCGTGGTCATCGCCCTGACCGCCGCCCTCGTGCTGTCCCTGACCTTCGTGCCGGCCGCCGTGGCGATGTTCGTCACCGGCAAGGTCGAGGAGAAGGAAAGCCGCATCATGCGTGGGGCTCGCCAGCTCTATGAACCGGCGCTGGCGACGGCCCTGCGGCTGCGGGTGGCGTTCGTGGCCGGCGCCGTGGCGCTGGTGGTCATCGCGGCCCTTGCGGCCAGCCGCATGGGGTCTGAGTTCGCGCCCAGTCTCGACGAGGGCGATATCGCCATGCACGCCCTTCGCATACCGGGGACCAGCCTGACCCAGGCCGTCCGGATGCAGGCTGCTCTCGAGGCGCGGATCAAGTCGTTGCCGGAGGTCGAGCGGGTGGTGAGCAAGATCGGCACCGCCGAGGTCGCCACCGACCCGATGCCGCCCTCGGTCGCTGACACCTTCATCATGCTGAAGGACCGCAAGGACTGGCCCGATCCGCGCAAGCCCAAGGCCACGCTGGTCGCCGAACTGGAGGCCGCCGTCGCCACTATTCCCGGCAACAACTACGAGTTCACCCAGCCGATCCAGATGCGGTTCAACGAACTGCTGTCGGGCGTTCGCGCCGACGTGGCCGTCAAGGTGTTCGGGGACGACCTCGACCAGTTGCGGACCATCGGTGAAAGCGTCGGGGCGGTGGTTGAAGGCATCGAGGGCGCCCAGGACGTAGGCGTCGAACAGGTGACCGGGCTGCCGGTCCTGCAGATCACGCCGGATCGCGCCGCCCTGGCCCTGCTGGGGCTGAACGTCCAGGACCTGCAGGAGGTGGTCGCCACCTCGATCGGCGGCGCGGTCGTCGGTCAGGTGTTCGAGGGTGACCGGCGCTTCGACGTCGTGGTCCGCCTGCCCGAGGCGATCCGGGGCGACCTGGATGGCGTCCGGCGCCTGCGCGTGCCTTTGCCGGCGACCGGGGAGGGCCCCCGGGGGTTCGTGCCGCTGCAGGACGTGGCCACGGTCGAGACCGTGATCGGCCCCAACCAGATCAGCCGCGAGGACGGCAAGCGCCGCGTGGTCGTCACCGCCAATGTGCGGGGCCGGGACCTGGGCTCCTTCGTCGCCGAGGTGCAACAGAAGGTCGGCGCCGAGGTCGAGATCCCGACAGGCTACTGGATCAGCTATGGCGGGACGTTCGAGCAACTGATCTCGGCGGCGAAACGGCTTCAGCTGGTCGTGCCTGCCGCCCTGCTGCTGATCTTCGGTCTGCTGTTTGCGCTGTTCCGGTCGGTCAAGGACGCCGCCATCGTCTTCTCCGGCGTGCCACTGGCCCTGACCGGCGGCGTCGCGGCCCTGCTTTTGCGGGACCTGCCGCTGTCGATCTCGGCGGGCGTCGGTTTCATCGCCCTGTCTGGCGTGGCCGTGCTCAATGGCGTGGTCATGGTCAGCTTCATCCGGAGTCTTCTGGCCGAGGGACGGCCGCTGGACGTGGCGATCAGCGAAGGTGCCCTGACGCGCCTCAGGCCCGTGCTGATGACCGCTCTGGTCGCCAGCCTGGGCTTCGTGCCGATGGCCTTCAATGTCGGGGCCGGCGCCGAGGTGCAGCGCCCGTTGGCGACGGTGGTGATCGGCGGGATCATCTCCTCGACCCTGCTGACCCTGCTGGTCCTGCCGGCGCTGTATCGGCTTGTCGGCGGATCGCCGCTTGGCCGGACGCGAGCCGACTGAGGGCTGGTCGGTGGGGGAGGCGCAGCGGGCCTAGAGTGGGGCGTGCGAAAAGAGAATCGCACGCCCCACTCTAGTTTTTTGTTTTCGCGTCGCTTTTGCGGAAAACCGGCGTCCACTTTTCCGCGGGCGGCTTTTACCAAGCGCCGCTGAGCTCGACTCCTCGCGCTCTATATCCCCGTCACCCCGGGACTTGTTCCCGGGGCCCATTGTGCAACCGCAGGCGCGGCGCAGAAAAGAACTCTCACGAGGAAGCTGACCCATGGGCCCCGGGAACAAGTCCCGGGGTGACGGCGTATTTTCAGATCTGGACCCTCTGAGGTCAGGATCAACGGCCGTTGGTATTAGTCGCTTGCGCCTTCCAACGCCGGCTCATGGCTCATGGCTCATGGCCGCATTGCCGAGCTCAACCTGCTCGGCAATTCGGCCGCTGGCTTTGCGCTCGCTGTAGCGATCAACCAGGTAGTCGGCGCGGTCGCGGGTGAGCAGGGTGAACTTCACCAGCTCCTCCATCACATCGACGACGCGGTCATAATAGGCCGACGGCTTCATGCGGTCGTTGTCGTCGAATTCCTGGAAGGCCATCGCCACCGACGACTGGTTGGGAATGGTGATCATCCGCATCCAGCGGCCCAGCAGGCGCAGGCTGTTGACGGCGTTGAACGATTGCGAACCGCCGCTGACCTGCATCACCGCCAGGGTCCGGCCCTGGGTCGGGCGGACACTGCCGATCTCCAGCGGGATCCAGTCGATCTGGGCCTTGATGATCCCGGTGATCGCGCCATGCCGCTCGGGGCTGCACCAGACCTGCCCCTCGGACCATAGGGACAGGGCCCGCAGCTCCTGGACCTTCGGGTGGTTGGGCCCCGTGGCGTCGGGAAGCGGCAGGTCGCGCGGGTCGAAGATCTTCGTCTCGCAACCCAGCACCCGCAGAATGCGCGCCGCCTCCTCGACCAGCAGCCGGCTGAACGAGCGCTCGCGCAGCGATCCGTAGAGCAGCAGGATACGGGGCGGATGGGTCGCGGGTGACCGGCTCTCGAGTTGGCCCAGGGTCGGTGCCGTGAGAAATTGCGGCTGAAGCGCGGGCAGGTCGGTCATGATTTCCAAATTCCTCGAAACGTCTTGGCTTCGTCACATATTTCTATTAACTTGGAAATATGGAATCGAAAGCCGCTGTCGCAAGTCTCTCCGCGCTGGGCCACGAAGGGCGGCTGGCCATCTTCCGCCTGCTCGTCAAAGCCGGCGGTCAGGGCGTCCCGGCCGGTGAGGTCGCTCGCCGCCTGGAGATGCTCCCCAATTCTCTGTCGGCCAATCTCAACGTGCTGAGCCACGCTGGACTGATCGTTTCGCGCCGCGAGGGCCGCTCGATCATCTATTCAGCCGCCTATGGTGCGATGAGCGGCCTGCTGGGCTTCCTGATGGAAGACTGCTGCGGCGGCAATCCCGAGATCTGCGCGCCCTTGAACGTGATCCTCGCCCGGGCCGCCGACTGCGATGGAACCTGCCTTGTCGAATTGGAGACAGCATGACCGATCCCCAAGCTAACCTGAAACACGTCCTGTTTCTCTGCACCCACAACTCGGCGCGCTCGGTGCTGGCTGAGTCGATCATGAACCGCGTCGGGGCGGGCCGTTTCAAGGCCTATTCGGCCGGCTCGATGCCCAGTGGCCGGATCAACCCGCACGCCATCCATCTGCTAGAGCACCTCAACTACAAGACCGATCACCTGCGCTCCAAGGCCTGGGACGAGTTCTCCAAGGCCGGCAATCCGGACGCGCCGGATCTCGATTTCGTGTTCACCGTCTGCGACAATGCCGCCGGCGAGGTCTGTCCGATCTGGCCGGGTCAGCCGATGAGCGCCCACTGGGGCATCCCCGACCCGTCGGCGGTCGAGGGAACCGAGGCCGAGGTCGCCCTGGCCTTCGCCGAGGCTTATCGCCAGCTCAACAGCCGCATCACGATCTTCTGCGCCCTGCCCATGGCGTCGATCGACAGGCTGTCGCTGCAGCGCCGGCTTGACGAGATCGGCAGGTCCTTCGCCCCCGACGAACCCGCCGCCTGAGGGGCGCCGCCCAGCTTTCTGTTTTCCTGACGAGTGACCCATGTCCGATACCGACTTCCCGATCGTGATCTTTCACAACCCCGCCTGCGGCACCTCGCGCAATGTCGTGGCGATGGCGCAGGGGGCCGGTTACACGCCCACGGTCGTTGAGTATCTCAAGGCCGGCTGGTCGCATGACCAGCTGCGCGAACTGGCCGGGGAAGCGGGCCTGACGTTCCGCCAGCTGATGCGCGAAAAGGGCACGCCGGCCGCTGAGCTGGGCCTTCTGGCTGACGACGCCACCGAGGATCAGATCCTCGACGCCATGGTCGACCACCCCATTCTGGTCAATCGGCCGCTGGTGGTCACGCCCAAGGGCGTCAAGCTGTGCCGGCCGTCCGAGGTCGTGCTTGAACTACTGGACCGCAAGCCGGCCAGCTTCACCAAGGAAGACGGCGAGATCGTGGTCCTGTGATCCTCGCCCTGCTGATTTTCCTGCTCACCATTACCCTGGTCATCTGGCAGCCCAAGGGCCTCAGCATCGGCTGGAGCGCCACCCTGGGCGCCGGCCTGGCGCTGCTGACGGGCGTCGTCCATCCCGGCGACATCATCACGGTCTGGCACATCGTCTGGAACGCCACCGGTGCCTTCATCGCGGTGATCCTGATCAGCCTGCTGCTCGACGAGGCCGGCTTCTTCGAATGGGCGGCGCTGCATGTGGCCCGCTGGGGTGGCGGCAAGGGGCGATTGCTGTTCGCCTCGATCGTGTTGCTGGGCGCGGCGGTCTCGTCGCTGTTCGCCAATGACGGCGCGGCGCTGATCCTGACGCCCATTGTCATCGCCATGCTGATGGCGCTGGGCTTCAAGGACAAGGCGACCCTGGCCTTCGTGATGGCGGCCGGCTTCATCGCCGACATGGCCAGCCTGCCGCTGGTGGTCTCGAACCTGGTCAACATCGTCTCGGCCGACTTCTTCAGGATCGGCTTCAGCCGCTACGCCTCGGTGATGATCCCGGTCGACATCGTCGCCATCGCCGCCACCCTGGCGGCGCTGCTGATCTATTTCCGGCGCGACATTCCCAAGACCTATGACGTCGGCCAGCTGAAAGCACCGCGCGAGGCGATCAAGGATCCGGCGACCTTCAAGGCCGGCTGGGTGGTTCTGGTCCTGTTGCTGATCGGGTTCTTCGCCCTGGAGCCGCTGGGCGTGCCGGTCAGCGCCACCGCCGCCGTCGGCGCACTGGTTCTGCTGGTCATCGCGGGACGGGGCCAGGTGATCAGCACCCGCAAAGTGCTGAAAGGCGCGCCCTGGCAGGTCGTGATCTTCTCGCTGGGCATGTACCTGGTGGTCTATGGCCTGCGCAATGCGGGCCTCACCGACCAGATTGCCGGACTGCTCAACTATTTCGCCCAGGGCGGCGTCTGGGGGGCGGCGTTCGGAACCGGCATCCTGACCGCCCTGCTGTCGTCGGTGATGAACAACATGCCCACGGTCCTGGTCGGCGCCCTGTCGATCGACGCCAGCGGCGCGACGGGCGCGGTCAAGGAGGCGATGATCTACGCCAATGTCATCGGCAGCGACCTTGGCCCCAAGATCACCCCGATCGGCTCGCTGGCCACCCTGCTGTGGCTGCATGTGCTGCGCACCAAGGGGATCAGGATTTCCTGGGGCTATTATTTCAAGGTCGGGATCGTGCTGACCACGCCGATCCTGCTGATCACCCTGGCCGCCCTGGCGCTGCGGCTGACGCTGGCGCCCTAGGGCGATTGCGCGTGCGATTCAGTCTGAAAATGTGAGGAAATGGAAGTAGGTCGGTCCCAAACCCTTTGGGGGTTTGGGACCGATGGTGCCACGACAGGGACTCGAACCCTGGACCTCAGCCTTACCAAGGATGCGCTCTACCACTGAGCTACCGCGGCGAAGAGGAGGGGCGTATAGCGAGCCAA
>JANOSS010000181.1:0-2217 GCA_031415995.1 Caulobacter sp.
TAAGCCTCCGGCTCGGGATCGCGGCGGGTCGCCGTGGCGGACATTCCGGGGCCCTGGCTGTCGCCGCCCGCCGTGGCGGCCGCCGCGGTGTTGCGCGCCATGCTGGTCAGGCCATCGTCGCGACGGGCTTCGGCGCGGGCCACGAGGGAGGCGCCGCCAGGGGAAGACGTAGGGGAGGGCTTGCTCGGCGCCGGCTCCGGAGGCGGCGCCCCCTCGGGCGAAACGCCGCCACCGGCAGCACGACTGGCTGAGGCGTCTGAGGAGGCTGGCGATCTGGGGGACCCTCGAGCCGACCCGGACCCTGACGGAGAACCGCCGCCGCCCGACGAGCCACCGCCACTTGAACCGCCTGAGTTGATCGCCCCGGACGCGGCGCGAGCCGCGGCGACCTGCCCGCCGCCACCCGCCAGGCTGCCCACTGCTCCCGCGATCGACCGGCCGGCCAGGGCCACGCCGGCGGCGCCGGCGGCCACACCGGCGGCGCCCATCAGCGCGCTACCGGCGTTCAATTGCGGGCCACCTGAGATAAGCGCGCCGGCGATGGCCGGGATCTTCAGCGCCAGCATCATCAGGAAGATCGCCGACAACAGCAGGCCGCACTCTTCAGAGATCGTCGGCTCCGGCGAGAGGGTGAACTGCTGGAAGATATTGATCCCGATACCGAGGATCACGGCCAACGCCATGAACTTCAGGCCAACGGAAATGACGTAACCGATCGCTCGCTCCGCCAGAAAAGAGGTCTGGCTGAGCACGCCGAAGGGGACGGTGACGAAGGCGATCAGCGTCACGAGGTGGAACTCGATGATTGTGATCGCGACCTCGATCGCCAGGATGATGAAGGCGAGCAGGATGCCGATGGCGGCGACAGCGGCGACGATGATGACATCGATGTTTTGCAGCGCGCCGAAGCCGCCGTTCTGCTTCGCCATCTCGCCGATATAGTCCATCAGCTTGACGACGATCTGCATACCGGCATCGACCGCGACCGTCGGGCTGTTCATGAAATCATCGACAGACCCGCCGCCGCTGGCTCGCAGGCCAAGTTGCCCGAACCCGTTGACGACGGTCATGCTGAGCGAGTGCCAGTTTCCCACCAGCCAGGCGAAAAACCCGACAAGCAGGATCTTCCGAACCAGGGCCGCCACCACGTTCTGGGTCTCATCGATGGCCCACAGGATCGCGGTCAGAACGATACTGATGACCACGAGCGTCCCAAGCACTGCCTGGACCTCCCCGGAAATGATCCCGAAGCCGCTGTCGATCTGTGTGGTGAAGCGCCGGATGAATTCGTCCAACGCCGCTGGGCTGGCGGTCGTCATCGCTGATCCTGAAAATCGGGAATGAGCGTCAGAAGGTTTTCTGACCTTTGAAGCTGCCCTTCACAGGCTTGTAGTAGTGGGGGGAGCACGGATAGCTGGAGTCCTTGATGCTCGGATCCGGACACTTCCGCTCCGCTGCCGGCGGAGGGTTTTCGGCCTGGCGAGTTGCAGGGTCGGGCTTGCCGCAGGCCCCAAGACTCAAGGCCCCCAACAGGGCAAACGAGGTGATCAGCCATTGCATGGTCAGAAGCTCTTCTCGCCGGCGAAGGAGCCCCGAACGGGGGCGTAGGCGTTGTGACGTTTGGACTCCGCTCGGGCGGCGGTCGTCCCAGCCTGCTGCTGGGCCAGAATGGTGTCCTGGGTGCGCGCCTGAGCGATGAGGATGGTCTGCAGGCCCTGCAGCTGAGTGCTCAAGGCCGCCAGAAGCTGGTTGGTGGCCTGAACGGCGGCCGTCTGGCCGGCGGCTCCCTGCGACGCGGCGACCGCACTGTTCACGGCCCCGGCGGTCGTCGCCTGCGACCGGACCAGTTGGTTCTGGACCGCCATCGAATCCTGCATGGTCAGGCGGCTGTTGCTCTCCCAGCTGGCAAGCCGCTGTCGGATCTGAGCGAAGCTCTGGCCGGTCATGTCCGACGGGTAGAGCTGCTGGAACTGCTGGGCGATGTTCTGGCTGTTGTAGCCGATGGCCTGGGCCTGCTGGAGAAGCTGGGTGGCCTGCTGATTGATCTGCGTCAGCGGCTGGGTGACGTCGGTCCCCAGCTTCTGCAGCATCGCCACCTGGTTGGTGATCTGAGACTGGAGCTGCTCGATCTGGCGCAGGCTGTTGGCGACCTGGGAGGTCATCTGGGCGATGGCGGCCGGATCGATGACCGTCATCTGCGCGCGCGCCGGCGGGGGC
>JANOSS010000182.1:0-3014 GCA_031415995.1 Caulobacter sp.
GTCCCCAATAAATCCCACCCCCGCGACGACACGCCTCTTTTCACCGGACTCCGGGAAGCCCATACGGAGCTTCCATAGAATCGACGCATGTTCCCGTAATGTCCTCCAAAGACGACCTGCCCCAGGCTTCCCTGTTCGACGACGCCCTGTCGCCGCCGCCCGCCGCGCCATTGCCGGCCCGGGAGCCGCATGTCGAGGCCCCGGCTCGCGCCGCCGCGCCGCCGCCGCCCTCGTCGCGTCCCGCCCCCTCTTCGTCGGGCGACTACACCGCCAGCGACATCGAGGTGCTGGAAGGCCTGGAGCCGGTGCGCAAGCGACCGGGCATGTACATCGGCGGCACCGACGAGCGGGCCCTGCACCATCTGTTCGCCGAAGTGCTGGACAACTCGATGGACGAGGCCGTCGCCGGCTTCGCCAAGACCATCGAGGTCAAGCTCGACGCCGACGGCTATCTGTCGGTCAAGGACGACGGCCGGGGCATGCCGGTCGATCCCCACCCCAAGCACCCCGGCAAGTCGGCGCTGGAGGTCATCATGACCGTCCTGCACGCCGGCGGTAAGTTCAGCGGCAAGGCCTATGAGACCTCGGGCGGCCTGCACGGCGTCGGCGCCTCGGTGGTCAACGCCCTGTCCGAGCGGGTCGAGGTCACCGTCTGGCGCGACGGCTTCGAGCACCTGCAGGTCTTCTCGCGCGGCAAGCCGCTGGGTCCGGTCGAGAAAATTGGCCCCAGCCGCAAGCGCGGCACCATGGTGCGCTTCATCCCCGACGAGCAGATCTTCGGCGAGGGCGTGGCCTTCAAGCCGGCGCGCCTGTACCGCATGGCCCGCTCCAAGGCCTATCTGTTCCGCGGCGTGCAGATCAAATGGTCCTGCGCCGCCGAACGTATTCACGACCAGACCCCTGCCGAAGCGACCTTCCACTTCCCCAACGGCCTGGCCGACTTCCTGGCCGAGCGGACCAAGGGGCTGGAAACCGTCACCCCCGAGAGCTTCGCCGGCCGCATCGAGCGTCAGGGCGAGGCCGGCGCGGTCGAATGGGCCATCGCCTGGACCCCGCGCGGTTTCGGCGAGCACGACGGCTTCATGCAGTCGTACTGCAACACCGTGCCCACCCCCGAGGGCGGCACCCACGAGAGCGGCCTGCGCGCCGCCCTGACCCGTGGCCTCAAGGCCTATGCCGAGCTGAAGGGCGAAAAGCGCGCGGCGATCATCACCGCTGACGACGTCATCGCCCAGGCCGGGGCCCTGATCTCGGTCTTCATCCGCAATCCCGAATTCCAGGGCCAGACCAAGGAAAAGCTCTCGTCCTCCGAAGCCCAGCGCTTCGTCGAGGCAGCGCTTCGCGACCCGTTCGACCACTGGCTGACCGCCTCGCCGAAGAACGCCCAGGCCCTGCTCGACTTCGTCGTCGAGCGCGCCGAGGAACGCCTCAAGCGCCGCAAGGACAAGGAAGTGTCCCGCGCCTCGGCGACCCGCAAGCTGCGCCTGCCGGGCAAGCTGGCCGACTGCGCCGGCGGCGCGGTCGACGGCGCCGAGCTGTTCATCGTCGAAGGCGACAGCGCCGGCGGCTCGGCCAAACAGGCCCGCAACCGCAAGAACCAGGCGATCCTGCCCCTGCGCGGCAAGATCCTCAACGTCGCCTCGGCCACCGGCGAGAAGATGAGCGCCAACAAGGAGCTCTCCGACCTGATGCTGGCCCTGGGCGCCCAGGGCGGCGCCAAGTATCGCGAGGAAGATCTGCGCTACGAGCGGATCATCATCATGACCGACGCCGACGTCGACGGCGCCCACATCGCCTCGCTGCTGATCACCTTCTTCTACCGCACCATGCCCGAGCTGATCCGGGGCGGGCACCTGTTCCTGGCCCTGCCGCCGCTGTACCGCATCAGCCACGGCGGCAAGACCGTCTATGCCCGCGACGACGCCCACAAGGACGAGCTGCTGGCCACCGCCTTCAAGAACAAGAAGCCCGAGATCGGACGCTTCAAGGGCCTGGGCGAGATGATGGCCGCCCAGCTGAAGGAAACCACCATGGACCCGGCCGTCCGCACCCTGGCCCGGGTGACCCTGCCGCGCTCGGAAGAAGCTGTTGAGTCGCTGGTCGAGACCCTGATGGGCAGGAAGCCCGAGCTGCGGTTCAGGTTCATCCAGGAGAACGCCGAGTTCGCGGCGGGGGATCTGGATATTTGACCCCTCCCAAAATAGATTGTCATCGGCGGGCCCAGGCGCAGGATGACGACGTGCTGGCCCTCCGCGCAGCCCTGCTCGAAGGCGAACGCAGCGGACCGCCGGAACACTTCGATCCTGTGCTATTCAAGCTGGCTATGCGTCAGCCCTGTGGCTGAATGCCGCGTCATGCCACGGTAGGGTGCTGGGCGCGAAAGTAGCAACGCGCACGACTTTCTGGATAATCCGCTCTCCCGGATCGGCCCCTACCCAAACGCCCCAACCACCGTCTCGATCGGCAGGTAAAGCGTCCGGCTGTCATCCGGATATTCAATGAACTCCGCACAGGCCAGATAGAACCGTCGCGCCGCGTCATCCTTGGCCTGGACCATCACCGCCGCAATCCCGATGCTCTGCGCGGCGGTCGCGATGCGGCGCAGGGCGTCGGCCAGCAGTTCAGCGCCAAGCCCCTGCCCGGCGTAGGCGCGGTCCACCGCCAGTCGTCCGAGAATCGACACCGGGATCGCGTCGGGGGCATTGCGCCGCACCCTGCCAGGGGCGTCGCCACGCTCCACCGCGCCCGCCGCGACGCAATAGTAGGCGATCACCGCCCTGCCCCGGCACACCACATAGGTGCGCGAGAAGCGGCTTTCGTTGTTCAGAGCGCGGTGGCGCAGCCAGTCGTTCAGCGCGGGCTGACCACAGTCGAACCCCGACAGATCATGCTCAGCCGTCAGGGCGACGGGGGCGAAGGGACGAGGCCCGCCGTCTACCGCGCCCACGCCGGTGTCCGGGCCATCAAGGCGCGCAATTTCGGACCCGGCGCGGGCGGATTGTCGAGGGCGTCCA
>JANOSS010000183.1:0-14563 GCA_031415995.1 Caulobacter sp.
GCGCGCGTTGACTGTCTTCGCCCTTCGCTGACCGCCTTGGGACCCTGGCTGTGTATGAAGCCTAAGAAGCGCCAACCGCTCGATTTCTCCGCCGTCCCCGTGGAGGCGCCTGCAGAGGATCAAGTCTCCTCGTCCGAAGCCGCGTTGGCCGGGGACGAGACGGAGGCTGACGTCACTGCGCCTGTCGATCCGCCGATGAGCGAGACAGACCTCGATCTAGAGATCTCGGCGCCAGAGCCCTCCTCGCCACGGGCGAGAGCCGCCTCGCGCCGGGGAAGGATTAGCGAACCTTCTCAGGCGTCGTTCGAGCCGCAGCCTCTGTCCGCCACGTCTCTGGCGACCAGTGCGGCTCAACCGCCGGCTCCCGTTGTCGAGCCTGAGCGCGATACGGCCCCGGCCCGCGCCGAGACGCGCGACGCCACGGCGGACATGCGACGCCCTAGCGAGGCTTTCGATCTGCCCGATCGCTCCGAGCGCGGCCCCATGCCGGCTTTCCTTTTCTGGACCTTCGCGCTCGCGGCTGCAGCGCTATGGGCGCTGGCACCCATAGCATTTGCCTTGGGCTATTCCCGCGATGTTCCGGCCCTGAAGGTGGAAGGCTTCGCTTTGGCGGTCTTTGCCGGTCTGGCAATCGGGCCGGCATTGCTGACCTTGCTGGGCGCCTATCTGCTGCGTCAGGCTCAGGGCGTTTCGGCGGAGTTGCGTCGCACGCGCACCCTCACGGATCGCTTGGTGACGCCAGCCGTTCTGGCCGCCGCTGGTGCCTCGGGCGCGGTGGAAGCCATTCGCGCCCAGATCGATAACGCAACCCTGGCCGCTGACGAGGCGCGGGAACGCATCCTTTCGTTGCGCCAGGCTCTGGCTGAAGAGACGGCGCGACTGGCCGATGCGGCGGCAAACTCCGCTCGCATGGCCAACCAGTTGGCGCAGGGCCTTGGCCATGAACGCCAGGCGCTCGAAACCCTGTCTCTGACGCTCGACACGCGCTCGACCGCTGTCGTCGACGCCATCGGCAGTCAGGCGCGGATGGTCGCCGAGGCCTCCGATCTGGCCGAAACCCAGCTTCGCGAGGCTGAAGCCGCGCTCGCGGCCCGCGCCGCCGATCTGGCCGCCGCCGCCGCCGAAGCCTCCGACGCGGCTCGCGTCGGTGCCGAGGACATCTCGCGTCAGATCGCGCGCCTGGAAACGGCGGGACAGGGCTTGGGCGACCAGATGAGCTCGGTCGAGAAGAATTTGGCCCAGCAGCGAGCGGCGCTGGTCGCCGCCAGTCAGTCGCTTCGGTCTGAGCAGGAAGATTTCGCGGCCGAGACGGAGACCCGAACGGCTCAGCTAACCGAATTTGTATCCTACACTCGGGTCGGCGCCACAGAACTCAGCGATGTCGCTGCCATGGGAGCCGAGGTGCTGCGCGGCCTGATCTCCGCCGCTTCCGAGCAGTTCAAGGACATGGCCGAGAACGCCAAGGCCGAGCGCCAAAGCCTGGTCGAAGAGACCAGCAAGGTCCTTGCGGCGATCTCCGACGCCGCCGCTGGACAGCGCGAAGGGCTTGAAATCGAACTCAAGCAGGCAATGGAAGCCTTGGCGGCTTCGGCACTGAAAGCCAGCGAGGGCGTGGACGCTCGGGTCGAGTCGGCGCGTGGCCGCGTCGATCAACTGAACGAGATCGCCTTTGCGGCGGGCCAGAAGGCCGACACCGTCTTTGAGGCGCGCATGGAAGAGGCACGCGATCTGATCGAGCAGTCTGCCCAGATGGTCGAGCAGGCCGGCGCCCGCACCGCTCAGAAGTTGGCCGAAGCCGTCCTAACTGCCCGCGGCACGCTCGGTGAACTCGAGGCCATGCTGGACGAAGTTGGCCAACGCACGGCGGAAATGCCGGCTGAAGCGATGCAGAAAGCGGTCGAAGTCCGCGCCTCGATCGAAAAGGGCATCGAGGAACTGATGGCCGCCGCCCGCCGCACGGCTGAAGAAACGGCGGCGATCGATCAGGCGTTCCAGGACCGCGTGCGTCGCAACTACGATGCACTCAGCGAAGCCGCCGCCGCGATGGGCGGACCCGCTCCGGCACGTCCGCCCCAACCTTCGATGACGCGCTCAAGGGCTGCGCCTGTCGCGCCGCCACCGATTGCGCCGCCCTCAACGCCTGAGATGGATGACGACCTGCTGGCGGACGAGCCGGGACAGCGGCCTCGACTGCGTCTTACGCCTACGGCGACGGACGATGAGTTCCGATCGGTGTTCGACACCGCAGGGGGGCGCGGAGGGCCGGCTACGCCTGAAGGCGCCGACGGGCAGAACTGGTCGTGGCGTTCCCTGCTTTCCGGTATCGAGAACAGCTCACCCGGCGACGCGGCTCTGGGCGAAAAGCTAGCCGCCGAAATCTCGGCGATGGGTATCGACCCGCATGCCCTGTTGCCGCGTGGCCGGATCGACGAGATCGCCGCTGCCATCCAGACCCGAGACGCTTCCGGGGCGCGTGAGGTGGTCAAGCGTCTCGCGCCTGCCGCTATTCGTCGGCTTGTCCGGCGATTGTTTTCGGACGCGACCTTGCGTGCAAATGCGGAGCGGTTCCTCAAGCGTTATGCGGGCATGATCGAGGAAGCGGGCGGTCAGGATCGCGAAGGCTTCCTGGTTGCGGCCTTGCTGTCGTCGGACGCCGGCCGCGCCTATCTGCTGCTGGACGCCGCCACCGGCGATCTGGCCTAATCGCACGCAGATGCTGAAGCGCGTCTTCGACGTGGCGGCCGCCGCCGTGGGGCTGCTGGTCCTGCTGGCGCCGTTGGCTGCCCTTTGGCTGCTGGTTCGTCTGACGTCGACCGGGCCAGCACTGTACTGGTCTCAGCGGGTCGGCAAGGACTCGCGGCTGTTCTCGATGCCGAAGTTTCGAACGATGCGTATCGATACGCCCGAGGTTGCGACTCACCTGCTAGATGATCCTCGCCAGTGGCTGACGCCAATCGGCGCGCCTTTGCGTCGGCTCAGCCTGGATGAGCTGCCCCAACTGTGGAGCGTGCTGATTGGGGACATGAGCCTGGTTGGACCAAGGCCGGCCTTGTTCAATCAGGACGATCTGATCGCCGCGCGGTCGGCGGCGGGTGTGGACAAGCTTCGTCCAGGCGTCACGGGATGGGCGCAGATCAACGGACGCGACGAGCTCTCCATCTCCGACAAGGTCGCGCTAGACGCTGACTATCTGGCGCGGCGCTCGTTAGGATTCGATCTTGCGATCCTGGTGAGAACGGTCGCCCCGGTCGTCACCGGCCGGGGCGTGACGCGCTGATGTGAACTATTCCAGATCGGCATAGGCCTTTTCGAGGGCTGCGACGAAGGCCGGGGTTGCCGCCAGGCTCGGCGGGAACACGGTGTCGAGCGCCAGGAACGCGGCAACGTCGGCCTTCGCGTCGCCCGAACAGGTCGCGGCGATCGCCACAAGCTTGTCGGCCAGCGGATCGACGATCTTTTCTCCGGCAGCCGCGCGAAGGCGCACAAAACGCATCCAGGCGGCGAGCGGGATGGTCAGCCGGCCGACCGAACGGCCCGCCTCGAGCGCTTCGGTCAATGTGCCCAAAATCCGGAAGGGCAGCTTCTGCGATCCGTCCCAAGCGATCTGCGCCAGCAGGTGCCGGATTTCCGGATTGCGAAACCGCTTCAGGATAGCTTCGGCATAAGTCGACAAGTCCAGGCCACGCGGAGGCGTCAGCGTCGGGATGATATCCTCGATCATCAGATCGTGGGCGAGATCGGCCAAGACTGGGTCGCTCATCGCTTCGAACACTGTCTCGTGGCCACGCAGGAAACCAGCATAGGCCAGGGTCGAGTGTACGCCGTTCAGTAGACGCAGCTTGGCGCGCTCGAAACCGCGCACATCGTCAGTCAGGGTGACGCCGACACTGGCGAGATCCGGCGTATCTGGGCCGAGAACATCCTCGACAACCCACTGCGTGAAGGCTTCGCGCTGGATCGGCCAAGCGTCATGAAGGCCCGTCGCCGTCTCTACGCGCGCCCGCAGCGCGTCGTCGGTGGCGGGCGTAATGCTGTCGACCATTGTACGCGGGAAGCGGCCTTCAGCCTTGATCCATGCAGCGAGCTCGGGATTGACCTTGGCGGCGAGAGCCGTGACCGCGGCCTTTAGCCGCCAGCCGTTATCGGCGAGGTTGTCGCAGGCGACTACAGCGTAGGGGGGTAGACCGATCGAGAAGCGTCGACGCAGTCCTTCGACCAGATAGCCGATCGCGCTGATCGGCTCACGCGGGTGGGCGAGGTCATGGACGATATCCGGGTGGTTTTCGTCCAGCCCGCCCTCGCTCGACAGGCAGTAACCCTTCTCGGTCACGGTCAGGGTGACCATGCGGGTCATCGGGGCGGCCAGACGCGCGAAGACCGCCGGCGGATCCTCGGGCGCGACAAGCACCTCGACGATCGAGCCGATGATCCTGAAGGTGGTCTCCTGGTCGAGTTGAGCCAGGGTGTAGAGGCCATCCTGCGGCGCCAGGGCGTCGCGCACGCCCCGGCTTTTCAACGAAACGGCGCAGATGCCCCAACGGGGATCCTTTGCCAGCAACTGGTCGAAATAGTAGGCTTGGTGGGCGCGATGAAACGCACCGGGGCCGAGGTGGACGACGCCGACGGTAATCCGGTCGCGGTCGTAGTCGGGCTGAGTGACGCCCGGAAGCGCGGCAGGGCAGCTGGTGGCGCGAAGGCGTAGGGGGGGAGATACGGGAGGGGCCGTCACAGGGTCACACCACTTTTCCAGATGGCGATTTCACGCTCGCCGTTGAGCTCGGCCTTGGTGGCCTTGCCGGACGCAGTCTTGACGACGAGATCCATCAGAGCCTCGGTCGTGTCGTCCATGGATTGACCAGACAGCACCACGCCGGCGTCGAAGTCGATCCAGCCTGGCTTGCGCGCCGCAAGGCCGCTGTTCGAAGCGATCTTCAGTGTTGGCGCGGGAAAACCCAGCGGCGTGCCGCGACCTGTCGTGAACAGGATCACCGTGGCGCCCGCCGCCGTCAGCGCCGTTGACGAAACCGCGTCGTTACCGGGCGCCTCCAGCAGGGTGAGCCCATAAGGGCCCACGCGTTCGCCATAGCGGACTACCTCGACCAGGGCCGAGCGGCCGCCCTTCTGCATGGCGCCCAGGGATTTCTCTTCCAGGGTTGTGATGCCGCCGGCGACGTTGCCGGGGGATGGATTCTCGTGGATCGGCTGGTTGTTGTCGATGAAGTAGCGCTTGAAGTCGTCAATCACCTGCACGGCTCTGTCGAACACCGCCTTGGTGGAGGCGCGAGCCAGCAGCATCTGCTCGGCGCCGAAAATTTCCGGAATCTCTGTGAGCACCGGTGTGCCGCCCGCGTCCGACACCTTGTCGGCGATGCGGCCGACCAGGGGGTTTGCGGTGATGCCCGAAAAGCCATCCGACCCGCCGCACTTGAGACCGACCACAAGATCGGAGACGGGGCAGGGCTCGCGCATATCCTTTTCGGCGATGGTGATCAGGTCCTCGATCGCGGCCAGGCCATCCTCAAGTTCGTCGTCGACCGTCTGGGTGGTGAATGAGCGAAGGCGCGTGGTGTCGAGATCCGGAGCGCTTTCGAGCAGCGCTTTCAACTGATTGTTCTCGCAGCCCAGGCCCAGGATCAGCACGCCACCCGCGTTTGGGTGCGCAGCGAGAGCGGCGATCAGCTTGCGAGT
This sequence comes from Caulobacter sp., assembly GCA_031415995.1. GTDB lineage: Bacteria > Pseudomonadota > Alphaproteobacteria > Caulobacterales > Caulobacteraceae > Caulobacter. Next base: position 5,689 of record JANOSS010000183.1, read on the forward strand.
ATGGGACAGATCGTCGCCGAGCTGCGAGCAGCCGAAGGGGTGGGGAAAAGCGAAGATCCCGTCCGTGCGGCCGGCGAAGCGAGTACTGGCCTTTGCAGCGATACGGCGGGCGGTGTTGGCGACGCATCCCACGGTGCAAAGCACCCAGATCTCGTTCCGCGTGCCAACCCGGCCAGTGAGGCGGCGATAGCCCATGAAGGTACGATCAGCGGGGGCGGCGATAGGAGCGAGGATCGAGGGCTGCCAGGCGTAGCCTTCGACGCCCGAGAGCTTGGTCTCGACGTTGTGGATATGGACGTGATCGCCAATGGCGATGTCCATGGTCGCCCGCCCGATCGGCCAGCCATACTTAAGCACATCGTCGCCGATGGCCGCTGTACCGATGGCGATCTTGTGGCCCTTGGGCACATCGGTCCGGGCCAGAACGGACCGGCCGTGCAAGTCAAGCGTCTCGCCCGCGAGGATATCGCGCAGCGCTGTTGCTACGTGATCGCGTGGATCGACGTCGTGAATCGATTCGCTACGAACAGAGCTTGCCTGGGTCATTCATGCCTTCGTGCTGCGACATTCTCAGCCGCGAAACCTCGTTTGGCGGCATGGTAACCGGTGTCAGATCTGTTGCAAACGCTCGTTTCGTCCATTGGTGGCGACGGCGGCACGTGTAGAGTATGAAGACATAGAGCGCTCAAAGTTGCATGGAAACGTCGTGAATTCATCAAAACCGCCTATGCCGTCGCAGGGCGACAACGAACGCGAGGGCGGCCTTGAAGGGGGACGCAAGCGTGCCACAATCAATGACATCGCCAGGCTGGCTGGCGTTTCCAAGAAAACTGTCTCGCGCGTGATCAACCAGTCGCCTTTCGTGCGCGACGAGACTCGCGAGCGGATTGAGGCTGTTATCGCCGAGTGGGGTTACGCGCCCGACCCCCAGGCCCGTGGCCTGGCGTTTCGCCGGTCGTTCCTGATCGGCATGATCTACGACAACCCCAATCCGCAGTACGTCGTGAATATGCAGCTGGGACTGCTGGATGGACTGCGCGGCTCGGGTTTCGAACTGGTAGTGCACCCCTGCAACCGCGCCAGTCCCACGTTTCTGGCTGACGTCCGCACCTTCGTCGAGCGGCAGAAGCTTTATGGCGTTGTGCTGCCGCCTTCGGTTTCGGAAGACGAGCGTGTCGCCAAGCTGCTCAACGAGATCGGTTGTTCCTATATTCGGATCGCATCGGTCAAACTCGACAAGCCCGAGAACATGATCGTCGGTCACGACCGCATGGGCGCCGCGCAGGCGGCGCGGCATATCCTCGATCTCGGTCATCGTCGCATCGCCTTCATTTCCGGCCCTGAAACTTTCCGTTCGTCGCATGAGCGGCGAGGGGGCTTCGAGGCGGCCTTGGCCGAACGAGACCTGAAGCTGGAGCCGAGTGACATCATTCAGGGCGCTTATACTTTCGAGTCCGGCGTGGCCTGCGGCGACGAACTTCTGGCGCGAACGCCTCGTCCTACTGCGATCTTCGCCGGTAATGATGAAATGGCGGCTGGGGTGCTGCAGTCGGCGCGCAAGGCGGGGCTGAATGTCCCCGCAGATCTCACGGTGGTGGGCTTCGACGATTTCCAGATCGCCCAGGCGGTATGGCCGCCGCTGACGACTATCCGCACGCCGACCCGTGAGATCGGGCGAATGGCGGCAGAGAAGCTGATCGACGCGGAGCGCCGCGAGCGCCGTGAAGAGCGCGATCCCGCCCGCACAGAGCCGATCTTGGTCGTTCGGGAGTCGTCGGGCCCTGCGCCTTCGGTGTAGGCTGGCCTCACGAGGGGCTGGCTTGCGTCCAGACATGACACCGGTTACCAAGCGCGGGTCAGAAGCGGTCCACTGATAAGCCGCTGGCTGGAGAGGAAGCAGGAGAAATCCATGGCCAGGCCCCTGATTTTCCACGACGATCGACTGTTCCCGGCAGATGAGCGCACCCGATCGGTTGCACGCGAGCTCTACGGAACGGTCAAGGCGTTGCCGATCATCAGCCCGCATGGCCATACAGATCCCAGCTGGTTTGCGACCAACGCGCCGTTCCAGGACGCCACCGATCTGCTGCTGGCCCCGGATCACTATCTGTTCCGCATGCTCTTCAGTCAGGGCATCTCGCTCGACAGCCTGAAGGTGCGCTCCAAGTCGGGGGTTCCGGGTACCGACCCACGCGAGGCCTGGCGGCTGCTGGCCCAAAACTTCCATCTGTTTCGCGGAACGCCGTCGTGGATCTGGCTCAATCATGTGTTCAGCCAGGTGTTCGGCTTCGAGGTGTTCCTTTCTGAAGAAACCTCGGATCTCTATTTCGACACCATCAACGAGGCCCTCGCGACCGACGCGTTCCGGCCCCGCGCTCTGTTCGACCGATTCAATATCGAAACCTTGGCTACCACCGAGGGCCCGCACGAGAGCCTCAAGCACCACCACGCCATCCGCGAGAGCGGCTGGGGCGGCCATGTGATCACAGCCTATCGTCCCGACGCGGTGATCGATTTCGAAGACGAGCGTTCGCCACGCGCCTTTGAGCGCTTCGCCGAGCTCTCGGGTCAGGACGTCCATGGATGGCAGGGCTATCTGGAGGCCCACCGCATCCATCGCGGAGCCTTCATCGACGCGGGCGCGACCTCGTCGGACCATGGTCACCCCACCGCCGCGACGGCCGATCTTTCCGCTGCTGAGGCAGAGGCTCTTTTCCTCAGCCTGATGAAGGGGGAGGTGACGCCCGAGAAGGCCGAGCTGTTCCGTGCCCAGATGCTGACGGAAATGGCCAAGATGAGCCTGGACGATGGCTTGGTGATGCAGATTCACCCCGGCTCGCACCGCAACCACAATGTCGGCCTGCTGAACTCGCACGGTCGCGACAAGGGCGCCGACATCCCCGGACAGACCGAATACGTCAAGGCGCTGAAGCCGCTGCTGTCCAAGCTCGGCAACGATCCGCGCCTGTCGGTGATCCTCTTTACCCTGGACGAGACCAGTTACAGTCGCGAACTGGCTCCGCTGGCCGGCCACTATCCGGTGCTGAAGCTGGGTCCCTCCTGGTGGTTCCACGACAGCCCAGAAGGCATGATGCGCTTCCGCGAGCAGGTCACCGAGACGGCGGGCTTCTACAACACGGTCGGTTTCAACGACGACACCCGCGCCTTCCTGTCGATCCCGGCCCGCCACGATGTGGCCCGCCGCGTCGACTCCTCGTTCCTGGCCCGCATGGTCGCCGAACACCGCATGGACCTCGTCGAGGCCCAGGAGCTGATCGTCGACCTGACCTACAACCTGCCCAAGCGCGCCTACAAACTCGACCAACCCCGGCCGACGCCTTCGTCGGTCCAAGCCGCCCAATAAGATCTCCGGAGCACCACAATGTTCAGCAAGACCTATCACGCCACCCATCCGGACATGATGTTCTCGGTCAGCAATGACGATCTGCGCGATCGTTATCTGATGGACGGCCTGTTCGAAGAAGACGGCATTGTCCTGCACTATAACCACGCCGAACGCTTCGTGATCGGCGGTGCCGCCCCCGTCTCGCAGGGCGTCAAGCTGCCCGACCAGGCCGAGCCCGCCTCGGCCGCCGGCCACCCCTTCCTTGAGCGCCGCGAACTGGGCGCCATCAATGTCGGCGGCGGCAAGGGCAGGGTCACAGTCGACGGCGTCGTCTACGACATCGAGCCGCGGGACGGCATCTACGTGACCATGGGTTCCAAGGACGTGGTGTTCGAGAGTGTCGACGCCGCCAACCCTGCGCGCTTCTACCTGACCAGCTTGCCGGCCCACGCCGCGTTTGAGACCAAGAAGCTGGAATTCGCCAACGCTGTCCCGCTGGAACGCGGCGCGCTGGAGACCTCCAACGAGCGCACCATCTACCAGTACATCGTGCCGACCACCTGCAAGTCGGCGCAACTGCTGCTGGGCATGACCGTCCTGAAGCCGGGCAGCGTCTGGAACACCATGCCGCCCCACCTGCATGACCGCCGTTCGGAAGCCTATTTCTACTTCGATCTGGGCGCCAACGACCGCGTCTTCCACTACATGGGCGAGCCGGACGAGATGCGTCACATCGTGATCGCCAACGAGGAAGCCGTGATGAGCCCGCCGTGGTCGATCCACATGGGTTCGGGCACCTCGAACTACACGTTCATCTGGGCGATGGGCGGCGAGAACCTCGACTATACCGACATGAACGTGCTGGACATCTGCCAGCTGAAGTAGGGCTTTCGGGCCACGCGCCTTCCGCTTGTCATCCCGGGCGGAGCGCAGCGTAGACCCGGGACCGCCGTGAGCCTCAGCGCTTGTCGCGGTCCCGGATCGACCTTTCAGGTCGTCCGGGATGACATGCTCTAGCACCAGGAAATCAGCACCATGGCCAATCCGTTCAGCCTCGAAGGCAAGGTCGCGCTCGTCACTGGCGCCAACACCGGCCTGGGTCAGGCGGTGGCCGTGGCCCTGGCGGAAGCCGGCGCGAACATCGCCGCCGCCGGTCGCAGCGAGCCCACCGAGACCAGGGCCGCCGTCGAGGCGACCGGTCGCAAGTTCCTGTCGATCAAGGCCGACTTCGGCTCGATCGAGCCCGTCCAGCGCGTGATCGACGAGACCGTAGCCGCGTTCGGCAAGGTCGACATCCTGGTCAACAACGCGGGCATTATCCGCCGCGCCGACTCCCTTGAGTTTACCGAGGCCGACTGGGACGCGGTGATGGACACCAACCTGAAGGCCGTCTTCTTCCTGACCCAGGCCTTCGCCAGGCAGGCGCTGAAGCAAGGCCCGGTCGACGGCGTCGCCGGCAAGGTGATCAACATCGCCAGTCTGCTGTCGTTCCAGGGCGGCATCCGCGTGCCGTCTTACACGGCCAGCAAAAGCGGTCTGGCCGGCCTGACCAAGATCCTGGCCAACGAGTGGGCGACCAAGGGCATCAACGTCAACGCCATCGCGCCGGGCTATTTCGACACCAACAACACCGAGGCCCTGCGCAACGACGCTGACCGCAATGCCTCGATCCTGGCGCGTATCCCGGCCGCCCGCTGGGGCAAGCCGAGCGACCTGGGCGGCGCCGCCGTGTTTCTGGCGTCGCCGGCGGCGGACTATGTTCAGGGGATTACTCTGCCCGTGGACGGCGGCTGGCTGGCCCGCTAACGGCATAAAATCACGCCAATATCCGGTGGTAGCGCAATCATCGTGCCGTCCGGGTTTTCTCGGACGGCGAAGCGCGCTAAGGGCGCCGCTACGTCAGCGCCGAATAGGGCAGGGCGTCTAGGTTCATCCTTCTGTAGAGGCGCCTCTGGCGTCAGCGGAGCTCGCTTATGCGTAACCCGGCCCTGTCGCTCGGCGGTGATCGTCCCACCAGCCGTCACGTCCGCCAGAACGCCAACCTGCTGAGCGACCTGCTGTCGGAGGCCATCGCCTACCTGGAGGGCGAGGAGTCCGCCGCCCTTGTGACCAAGGCCCGCAAGGCTTCGTCCCGCGAGGAGGAGGGCGGCGAAGCGCCGGTGCTGGACCACTTGTTCGCCGATCTGTCGAACGACCAGGCCGTGTTCCTGGCCCGGGCCTTTGCCAGCCATTCGCTGCTGGCCAATATCGGCGAGGATGTCGCCGGTCGCCGTCGCCACGCCGAGGCTGACGCCCAGCCAGGCGATGAGCGGCCCCGCACTCTGGTCGATGCCGTGGGCGTCCTGAAGGCCGGCGGCAAAACCGACGCCGACATCGCCAGGGTCTTCGCCGCCATGAACGTGGTGCCGGTGCTGACCGCTCACCCGACCGAGGTGCGCCGCCGCTCGATGGTGGATCGCGAGAGCGAGATCTCGCGGCTGATGGCATTGCGTCGCCACCATCTGCCGGCCGACCTTGAGAGTGACATCCGCGAGCGGCTGTTCCGCGAGATCGCCCTGATGTGGCGCACCCGGCTGTATCGCCCCGAGCGGATCACCGTGAAGGACGAGATCCGCAACGCCCTGTCGATCGTCCGCACCTCGATCCTGCCCGCCATCATCGACCTGTACGGCGACTGGACCGCCCAGATCGCCCACAATGCCGAGCTGGCACCGCTGCTGAAGATGGGCTCCTGGCTGGGCGGCGACCGCGACGGTCACCCCGGCGTCAATGGCGAGACCCTGAAGCTGGCGCTCAGTTCGCAGTCGCGGGTGATCCTCGACTGGTACGCCGCCGAGGTTCGCAAGCTGTGGTCCAACCTGGCGATCTCGACCGCCTATACGCCGGTGTCCGACGAGCTGATGGCCCTGGCCGGCCAGGCCACGGATCCGTCGGTCCACCGCATCGATGAGCCCTATCGCCTGGTGCTGGAACTGGTCTTTGATCGCCTGTCGGCGGTGTCCCAGAAACTGACCAACCAGTGGGTCGCCTTCGCCAACGGGCGGACTGACGTTGAGCCCTACGCTCATCCCGACGCCTTTGTCGCCGATCTGGCGATCGTCATCGACAGCCTGGAGCGCAATGGCGGCGAGCGTCTGGTCGGGACGGCTCTGCGGACACTGGTCGAGGTGGCCAAGGCCTGCGGCTTCCATCTGATGAGCCTGGACCTGCGCCAGAACGCCGATGTTCACGAGCGCACCCTGCACGAGCTGTTCCAGCGGGCCGGCACCGGCGTTCGCTATCTGGACCTGGCCGAGGAGGATCGCTGCAAGGTCCTGATCGAGGAGCTGTCGCATCAGCGGCCTCTGGTCTCGCCGTTCACCGCCTATGGCGAGGAGACTCGCCGCGAGCTGGCGACCATGGAGGCCGCCGCCCAGGCGGTGCGCGACTATGGCCACGGGTGCCTTGGCGCCTATGTGATCTCCAAGTCGGCGACCCTGTCGGACATCCTTGAGCCGCTGGTCCTGCTCAAGCAGGTGGGCCTGGTCTGGGGCGGGGCGGCGCCGCGCTCGTCGGTCAAGATCAGCCCGCTGTTCGAGACCATCGAGGACCTGGAGCAGGGACCTCACGTGCTGCGCCAGTGGCTGGAACTGCCGATCAGCCGCACCATCCTGGGCGACCGGCCGGTGCAGGAAATCATGCTGGGCTATTCCGACAGCAACAAGGACGGCGGCTATGTCGCCTCGCGGCGCGGCGTGGCCCGGGGCGCTTCGGCCCTGGCCTTCGAGGCCGACCGCATGGGCGTGGGTCTGCAGCTGTTCCACGGCCGCGGCGGCAGCGTCGGCCGGGGCGGTGGCCCCGCCGCCGAGGCGGTGATGGCCCAGCCGGCCGGTACTGTTCAGGGCCGCATCCGCATGACCGAGCAGGGCGAGATGATCGCCCGCCGCTTCGGCGATCAGCCTACCGCCCGCCGCAACCTGGATGGTCTGGCCGCCGCCGTGCTGATGGCCAGCGACCGTCCCATCGTGCGTCCTGATCCCAAGGTCGAGACGGCCATGACCGCCCTGGCCCAGGCCTCGTTCGAGGGCTATCGGGCTCTGGTCTATGACGATCCCGCCTTCGAGGACTTCTTCTGGTCGGCCACGCCGATCGGCGAGATCGTCGGCCTCAACATCGGGTCGCGCCCTGCAAGCCGGACCGCCAGCCGCAGGATCGAGGACCTGCGGGCCATCCCTTGGGTGTTCAGCTGGTCGCAGTCGCGGTTCATGCTGCCCGGTTGGTACGGCTTCGCCGCCGGCGTCGAGAGCGCGGGGCTTTCGGTCCAGCAGTTGCAGGACCTGGCCGGCGGTTTTGATTTTTTCGCCTCCCTGCTGTCGAACATGGAGCTGGCCCTGGCCCAGAGCCATATGGACATCGCCGCCCGCTACGTGGCCCTGTCGACTGATCCGGCCAATGCGACCCGGATCTTCGAAACGATCAAGGCCGAGCACGAGGCCGCCCAGCGCCTGGCCCTGACCATCCGGGGCGGAACGTCCCTGCTCGACAATCAGCCCGAGCTGGCCGAGTCGGTCGCCCTGGCCGGTTTGTCGGTCGATCCGCTGAACCATCTGCAGCTGGAACTGCTCTCGCGGCGTCGGGGCGGAGACCAGGACGAGGCCGTCCGTTTGGCGATTCAGCTGACCGTGGCCGGGATCGCGGCGGGTTTGCGCAACACCGGTTGAGACCTCACTCATTCCGCTCTCCCCGGCGAAGGCCGGGGCCCAGATTCAGCCTGAGCCTTTGGGGATGACGCGCCTTCGGTTTCGCCAAGGCCGATACCTCACCGGGTTCTATCTGGGCCCCGGCCTTCGCCGGGGAGAGCGGGTGTTAGGATGAGGTTGTTCATCGAAATGCGAACTTGCAGCGATTTCATAGGCTTAAGTCCGAAATTGCTGACTACCAGGACGCTTGCCTAAACCATGGGTTTCTGATTATCTGCGCAATGACACCGGTGGCGCCACGAGCCAGCCTCGAAATGACACCGGTATCATTACGGTTCGGAACGACGTCGTCGGCCCGTCTCGTTGCGGCTCTTTTTGAGCTCGCTCCTGCGCAAACTTCGGGGCGTCGGGTCTGACCTGACGCCCTCACTTTTGCCCGGGCGGGTGACGAGGGCGCTATTGGGGAAGGAAGCAAATCGGCGCGAACGCGCCTTTGTTTGACGCAACGGCACCCCGGTGGTGGCGTCCGCGCGCGACGCGGTCTAAACGGTCGCCCTGAGCCAATACCGGCGAAATCTTCCCTGCGACGGGTCCTTGAGGGGCCCCGCGCGCACGAACGATGCTTTTGGAGGACTATGTGATGGTGAAAGATCGTATGGCGGTTCTGACCGCCATGATGGACCAGGGTGTGATCCCGGTTTTCTATCATCCCGACGCAGAGGTCTGCAAAAAGGTCATCCAGGCCTGCGCCGACGGCGGCGCGCCCTGCATCGAATTCACCAACCGCGGCGATTTCGCCAGCCACGTCTTCTATGAAGTGACCAAGCACTTCGCCACGGCTGACGAGCGC
>JANOSS010000184.1:0-27135 GCA_031415995.1 Caulobacter sp.
GGATTGCTCTGCGGGCCCAGGTGGCGGAATTGGTAGACGCGCTGGCTTCAGGTGCCAGTGACTGAAAGGTCGTGGAGGTTCGAGTCCTCTCCTGGGCACCACCCCCTACCAACCTTCGAAAGAAGGTCGGGGTGGCGCCGAAAGATCCTTGCGAATAGATATCTCTTTCAACGTGATTATAGTGTCGTGCGTACCTGTTCGGGCGCGCGAGCCTCGGCGACGTCTGTCGTTCAGGCGTGTCGCCGGAGAGCTCTGAAACCTTGACCAATTTTGTCCATGTGGGCGACCTGCCCGAAGATGCCCTTGCCGGCGCGACCGTCGTTGCGATCGATTCGGAAACCATGGGCCTGCGCCTGGGCCGCGACCCGCTGTGCGTCGTGCAACTGTCGAGCGGCGACGGTGACGCCCATCTGGTCCAGCTGGATCGCGGCAGCTACGACGCCCCGAACCTGAAGCGCCTGCTGACCGATCCGTCGGTCCTGAAGCTTTTCCACTTCGGCCGCTTCGATATCGCCATGTTCCTGCTGCATCTGGGCGTGATGACCGCGCCCGTCTACTGCACCAAGATCGCCTCCAAGCTCGCCCGCACCTACACCGATCGCCATGGCCTCAAGGACGTGACGCGCGAACTGATGGCCGTGGAGCTGTCCAAGGCCCAACAAAGCTCGGACTGGGGCGCAGCGACGCTCAGCCCCGAACAGGTCGCCTATGCGGCGTCCGACGTGCTGCACCTGCACGGCCTGCGCGACAAGCTCAACGCCATGCTGGTGCGCGAGGGCCGTATGGCCCTGGCCCAGGCGTGCTTCGACTTTCTGCCCCACCGCGCCGCCCTTGACCTGGCCGGTTGGGAAGACGTCGACATCTTCGCGCACACCTAGGGATGACCGCAGCCGCGACCATGACGGGACGGTCGATCGCCGGGGATCTGGGGCAGTGGCGCCGGCGCTCGCGCCGGGTGCGTCTGATGCGCTTGGTGCTGCCGGCGACGATCGCCGTGATCCTGATCGGCGTGGGCGGCCAGGTCACCTGGCGCTCGATGCGCGCGGCAGCCCGACCGCCCGCCGAGGCCAAGACGCAGATCCGCATGATCGCGCCGCGCTTCTATGGCCAGTCCGGCGATGGTCGCAGTTTCATGATCACCGCGCATTCAGCTTTGCGCGACGATAACGACATGAAGAACGTTCGGCTGGAATCGCCCACCCTGACCCTCGGCTTCGACGAACCCCAGCCCAGCCGGGTGACGGCCAAGTCAGGGATCTATCGCGAAGACACGATGAAACTGTCCCTGAGCGGGGATGTTCGCATCGACGATGGCGCGGGCTATCGCTTCGCTTCGGAAGAGGCGGTGGTCGACACCAAGACCGGAAATATCAGCGGCGAGACGGCCATGCTGGGTGAAGGTCCGACGGGGCAGGTGAAATCAAACGCCTACACCTTATATGACAAGGGTGATCGGGTCGTTTTCAGGGGTGGGGTTCGCACCCGGCTCGAACGGAAGTAAGTAGAGGCGCGCGGCACGGCCGTGCTTCGAAGATAAGGACTCTGACTTGATCCAGCGTTGGATGGCAGCGGCGACGGCGACCGCACTGATCCTGGCGAGCGGCTCGGCCTTCGCCCAGAGCATCAACGACTCCAGCGCGCCCGTGGATATATCCGCGGACGAGCAGGAGAACATCAACAGCCAGTGCCGCACGATATTCCGTGGCAATGTCGAGATGTTGCAGGACAAGAGCCGGCTGCGGGCCAGCGTGGTCAATGCCTATTCGACCCGCAAGCCCGGCGCCCAGGCCGGCTCAAACGCCTGCGGCGATGTTGACCACGTGGAAGCCGAAGGCGACGTCTATTTCGTCAATCAGGACCAGACGGTCCGGGGCGACCGCGCCGTGTTCACCTATTCCAACGACACCATCGTGATCACCGGCAATGTCATCGTCGTGCGGGGCCAGGACGTGGCGCGGGGCGACCGCATGACGGTCAACACCAAGACCAACGACGTGAAGCTGGAATCCAACGTCAAGGGCCGGGGCAAGACTGGGCGCGTGCGCTCGGTGATCTATCCCGAAAAGTCCCAGACCCCGACTCCGGCCAACCGCTAGGCTCACTCGAATGAAGATGACGCCCCTTGGCGGTTCAGATCGCCCTGAAGCAAACGGCTTGTTCGTTGACGCCATCGGCAAGTCGTTCGGCGACCGCCCGGTGGTCAAGAGCGTCTCCCTGCGCCTGAAGCGCGGCGAGGTCGCCGGCCTGCTGGGCCCAAACGGCGCGGGCAAGACCACCTGTTTCTACATGATTACCGGCCTGATCGCCGCCGACTACGGCTCGATCTATCTGGACGGCGAGGACATCACTGTCCAGCCGATGTTCCAGCGCGCCCGCCTCGGCGTCGGCTATCTGCCGCAGGAAGCCTCGATCTTCCGGGGCATGACCGTCGAGCAGAATGTCATGGCCGTGGTCGAGATGCGCGAGAAGAACCAGCGCGCTGCGGCCGAGACCGTGACCAACATCCTGGAAGAACTGCGGATCACCCATATTCGCAAGTCGCCGGCCGTGGCCCTTTCCGGCGGCGAGCGACGTCGGGTGGAAATCGCCCGGGCCCTGGCCAGCGAGCCGTCATTCATGCTGCTGGATGAACCCTTCGCCGGTATCGACCCCTTGGCCATCGCCGATATCCGCGAGGTCATCGGCTATCTGAAGAAGCGCGGCATCGGCATTCTGATCACCGACCACAATGTCCGCGAGACGCTGGATATCATCGATCGCGCGTCAATCATTCACGCCGGCGAGGTGCTGTTCGAGGGTTCTCCCAAGGAAATCATCGAGGATCCGGAAGTCCGGCGCGTTTATCTGGGCGATCATTTCGCTGAACGCGTCTAGAAAATAGTCTATATTTTAGAATGACTTATCCCGTGCGGCCGTTCGGCTTCGCGGGATTCTCATTGTTCGGCGACGGGACTGAAAGTCGCACCGGCCCGAATATTGCAGGCGTTGGCGCCCCGTTAACCTAGTTGCCCTTCAATGGGGATCGAACATTTCGATTTGCCCAGGAGGGCGCAGTGGCTCTCGGCCATCGACTGGAACTGCGGCAAGGCCAGGGCCTCGTCATCACCCCGCAACTGCAGCAGGCGATCAAGCTGCTGCAGCTGTCAAATATCGAGCTCGACGCCTTTGTCGAGGCCGAGCTGGAGCGCAATCCGCTCCTGCAACGCGATGAGGGCGAGAGCGAAGCCCCGTCCGAGGTCGAGCGCGAGCCGGCGGCCAGCGACCTCGGCGTCGACATCGTGACCGAGGGTTCGGCCAATTCCGAAATGGACGCCACGCCAGACGACGTCTCGCCCGGCGAGCGCGCCTCGGGCGACGGCGAGCAGGCCCAGGAGGCCGGCGGCCAGATCGACTGGTCGCGCGCCGGCGGCGGCGGCTCCTTTGAGCATGACGGCGACTATGAGGGCGCCCTGACGGCCGTACCCACCCTGTCGGAACACCTGCAGGGCCAGCTGGTCCAGGCGGGCCTGTCGGCAGCCGAGCAGCTGGTGGCCAATGTCCTGATCGACGGCGTCGACGAGGGCGGTTACCTGCGCCTGGATCTGGCCGAGACCGCCGAGCGCCTGGGCTGCACCGAGCCGATGGTCGAGCGCGTCCTGACCGTGCTCCAGGGCTTTGAGCCCACCGGGGTCTGCGCCCGCGACGTGCGCGAGTGCCTGGCCCTGCAGCTGAAGGACCAGAATCGTTACGACCCAGCCATGGCTGCCCTGCTCGACAATCTCGACATGCTGGCTCGCCGCGACATGAACGGCCTGCGCAAGGTGTGCGGCGTCGACGAGGAAGATCTGCGCGAGATGATCGCCGAGATCCGCGCCCTGACCCCGCGTCCGGGCGCGGCCTATGGCAGCCAGACCGCCGAGACCCTGGTGCCTGATGTCCATGTCCGCGAGGGCCTGGGCGGCATGTGGCATGTGGAACTCAACACCGACACCCTGCCGCGGGTCCTGGTCGACCAGCGCTATCACGCCCGGGTTTCCAAGGGCGCGCGCACCGACCAGGAAAAGACCTTCGTCTCCGACTGCATGGCCACCGCCAATTGGCTGGTGAAAAGCCTCGACCAGCGCGCCAAGACCATCCTGAAAGTTTCCAGCGAGATCGTGCGCCAGCAGGACGGCTTCCTCGCCTTCGGTGTGGAGCACCTGCGACCCCTGAACCTGAAGACCGTCGCCGACGCCATCGGCATGCACGAGAGCACCGTCAGCCGGGTCACCTCCAACAAGTACATCGCCACCCCGCGCGGGGTGTTCGAGCTGAAGTTCTTTTTCACCTCGGCCATCCAGTCGTCCGAGGGCGGCGAGGCCCACTCGGCCGCCAGCGTGCGTCACAAGATCAAGGGCCTGGTCGAGGCCGAAAAGGCCGAGAAGGATGTCCATTCCGACGACGCTATCGTCGAGATCCTCAAGACGGCCGGCGTGGATATCGCGCGCCGCACCGTGGCCAAGTATCGTGAGGCCATGCGCATCCCCTCCTCGGTGGAGCGCCGGCGCCTGATCAAGGAAGCGTGCTGAGCCAGCCGCATCGTAGATCTATCTTCACGCGTTCACGACCCATTGGCCGGTCCTGCGTTATAAGCTCCAGGGAACAGGAGCGCGCATGTCGACCGATAGCCTAGCGGATGTGATCGAGGGGTTTGGCGAGGACGTGCGTCCGATCCTGACCGTCGGCCAGATGCTGGAGGCTTTCGACAGCCGCGCCTTCGGAGCAATGCTGTTTGTGTTCGGCGCGCTCAACTGCCTGCCGCTGCCGCCGGGCTCTTCGACCATCCTCAGCCTGCCGATCCTGCTGCTGGCTCCGCAGATCGCTCTGGGGGCTGACGCACCCTGGCTGCCGCAGCGGATGATCGACCGTCCGGTCAAGCGCGACGATCTGCGCGGTCTGTTCCGCAGGCTTACCCCCATGGTCAAGCGCATGGAACTGATTACCAAGCCGCGCCTTTCCTGGCTGTTCACGCCACTGGGCGAGCGGATGATCGGCGTTGTCTGCACCCTGCTGGCGCTCGTCCTCATCTTGCCCATCCCACTGGGCAATTTCGCGCCCGGCGCAACGGTGGCGGTTCTGTCCCTGGCCCTGCTGCAACGCGACGGTTTTCTGGCCCTGCTGGGCTATCTGATGGCCCTGGTCAGCCTCGGGCTGTTGTTCGTCAGTGCGGGGGTTGTGACCGCCGCCGTCCACAAGATCATCGGTCTTGTTTCGTCCTTTTTCTGAACCCGTTACGGCCGCTTGACACCGCCTCAGGACAGGCGCGTTGTTAGCTCATGCAAGTCCAAATCTCCGGCAAGCATGTCGACGTTGGCGAGGCTCTGCGAGCGCGAGTCTCCGACGAAATCACCCTGAGCATCGGCAAGTATTTTGATCGCGGCGGCAACGCCGACGTGGTCATCAGCAAGGAGGGCCATGCCTTCCGGGCCGACTGTTCGGTAAAGCTGGCTTCGGGCCAGCAACTTCTTAGCCATGGAGCGGGTGGTGACGCCCATGCGGCGTTTGACGCCGCCCTGGCCAAGATCGAGACGAGGATCAGGCGCTACAAGCGAAGACTCAAGAGTCACTCCATCGCGGCTTCAGCCAAACAGGCCGAGAACGCCGCGATGTACGTCCTGCGTGCTCCCGATATCGATGAGCACGAGAACGACGACTGGGGCGACGACGCCGACCATCCAGCCGGCGCCCCCTCGGCCATGATCATCGCGGAGACCCAGTCCTCGCTGAAGGTAATGACCGTTTCCATGGCTGTCATGGAACTGGACTTGACCGAGTCCCAGGCAATCGTGTTTAGAAACGCCGCCCACGACGGATTGTCCGTGGTGTACCGGCGGCCAGACGGAAATATCGGCTGGATCGACCCCGAACGCACCAAGTCGCTGAACGGGAACCGGTCAACCGCGAGCTAACGGGATCGTGTCATGATCCTGAACGTTCCGGAGGGCTCTCAGCGATTGTGTTGCAGCGGCTGACATTGAGCGAGCGTTTAAGTCCATGACTATCGGTGATCTCTTGGATCCTGGAGCGGTGGCGCTGCGCGTCAGTGCTCCAGGCAAGCGGCAGGTGCTCGGCGTGATCGCCGACGTGGCGGCCCGGGTTCTCGGCGTCGACCCTACCGCCGTGCTCGAAGGCCTGATCGAGCGCGAGGCTATCGGCTCGACCGGTGTCGGTCAGGGGGTGGCCATTCCCCATGCGCGGATTGAGGGTCTGGACAAGGTTCGCGCGGTGTTTGTGCGATTGGAAACGCCGGTGGCCTTTGACGCCGTCGACGAAAAGCCTGTCGACCTTCTGCTGGCCCTGTTTGCTCCTCGCGACGCTAGCGCCCAACATCTGCGGGCGCTGGCCCGTGTCTCGCGGATGATGCGCCAGCCCGAGTTGCGCGAGCGCCTGCGCCAGGCCAGGTCGGCTGACGCAGTGCACGTGCTGCTGGCGCACGAAGCGACCAGCACAGCCGCCTGATTTTCTGATTTTCGCCAAAAGAGAACGCGACGGCCGCGAGCCGCCGCGTTCTGGATTCAGTGCACGGAAACCGGGGCCAGTTCATGGGCGAGGGCGGCGGCGATCGCCGTGTCTCGGTCGACCATCACCGCCAGGCGCGCGCCATCGGCGCGGCAGACCGCATAAAGGGTCTGGTCGGGCAGCAGGTCGAAATCGTCGGCCGAGCCGGCCGGCGCGTCGGCCAGGATCTCAGCCGCCTTGATCGGTCGAACATAGACTAGATCCGGGGCGCCAAGCGCGGCGAAGGCTTCTGTCGTGAAGACCGGATTGTGGGTACCAGGTGTCATCTTGACCACCTCCTTGATTAGGAAACGCGCCGGATCTGGCCCGGTTCAGCGGGCATTTCGGGGCGGGACAGGATTGAACGTGTGAATCGCTGCGATGGGCTCAGGCGACCGAGCGGATCGGGATGCGCTTGACCAGTCGCTCGGGACGCGGTCGGGCCAGATCGATGTGCAGCAGGCCATGCTCAAGGGTGGCCGCCGTGACCTCGATACCTTCGGCCAGCACGAAGGTGCGAACAAAGCCTCGCGCCGCTATGCCGCGATGCAGGAAGGCCCGGTCGGTTTCGGATCTCGCCTCGGCTTCGCGTTTGCCGGCGACGACCAGCTGGCCGCCCTCGACCGTCACGTGCAGCTGTTCGGGAGAGAACCCTGCTACGGCCAAAGTGATGCGCACGCCGCCCTCGTCGTCCTGCTCGACATTGTAGGGCGGATAGCTTTCCGAAGCGGCCTTGGCGGCGCGTTCGATCAAGTCTCGGGTGTGTTCGAAGCCCAGCAGAAAGGGGCTGTCGAAGAGAATGGTACGGGTCATCGCGAAGTCCTTCGCTTAAGCGACTTCGTCCGCCGGTCCCGTCCTGACGTCAGCCACGGGGCGGCGATACCTGTTTGAGGTGGAGGTTGTAGCCTTGGGTTTCAAGGCCGGGCCGGGTCAGAGCCATTCCAGAAAGCCGCATTTGGCCATCCACAACAGGCTGAGCTGCACCGCCCGGCGGCGCGGCGCGGGGAACAGCAGCAACAGGTCCTCGGTGGTGGCGGCGTGACCCTCAGCTAGATGAGCAAAGACTATCTGGCACTCCTCATGGGTTCCGCGCCAGTTGGCCGCGAACATGTCCAGCTCGACAGTCTGGACGCGCTGCAGATCGGCCAGCCCGACGCCGGCGCGCAGGGTCAGCCGAATCTTGGGCGACAGTACCTGGGTCGCGAAACCCGCAAAATTGCGGAAGGGGTCGCCCTTGACCGGATTGCGTGTCGACCGGGGGCGCGTGTCTTCTGCGGCCGTACGCACTGCGGAGAGTTCCTCCGCCAGGGCCGAATATTGTCGGGCGACGACCGGCCAGTCGAACGTGTCGCGGATGCGCTGTCTTCCCGCCTCACCCATCCTGCGGCGCAGATCGGGGGAGCGGATGAGGTCGGACAGCGCCTGGGCGGCCCGGCCGACATGGACAGCGGTGTGCTGGGCAATGACGCCGACATACTGCTGGTAGGATTTGAGCCCGAAGTCGTGGCCCGCGATCATCTCGTCGGGCAGGGCGTTTTCGGGGCCACCGAGGGTGGGCACAAGAAAGCCCTCCTGGCCGTCGCGCACGGTATAGCGATAACCGTCCCAGTCGCTGATCACGACGGGCAGGCCCGAGGCCATGGCTTCCAGCGGCGTGATGCCGAAGGTCTCCTGGATATTGTCGACAAGCGACAGGAAGATGTCGGAGGCCGCCCACAGGGTGCCAAGGCGCTGTCGGTCGTTGCCATCGATGATGTGGAACCCGACTGACGGCGCGTGGGCTGCGGCCGCCTGGCGATACATCCGCTCGCCCTCCGCGCCATTCGGAAACCATCCCACCATGGCGAAATGTACGCACTTGCCGGTGGCTCGGGCGGCCTCTTCGACCGCCCGGATCATCGGCTGGGGGAAGGCTTTTTCAAAGAACGACAGGCGACCCACCCACAGGACCAGAATGTCTTCCTCGCCGATGCCCAGTTCCGCGCGAGTGGTCGAGCGGACCTCCGGTCGATCAGCCGCGGCTCGAAGAGCCGGGCCGTCGACGCCGAGCGGAATCAGTGGCAGCTGGGGTCGCATGACGCGCTTGGCGTCGCCAAAGCGCTCGCTCAGGAATTCGCACCACTCATCGAACATTGTCTCCATGGCCTGCTGCACCGAAGGCGATGTGCAGATCAGGGCGTCCCAAGGCTGGGTCGGCGCGACCGAAGCCATGGCGATGTCCTGGCGCATGGTCGGAGGGGCGATGGTGTGGATCAGGCCGATCAGGCTGAAGGCGCGATCACCGACGCTGCGCCGCCTCTGCCAGGCCAGCTCCTCCAGCCGGGGCCCGCCCCGCAGCAGGGTTCCCGCAGCCGCCGCGACTCCCTGGGCCAGGACGCTTGAGGTCGTGATCCGGGTCGAACAGGGCTGGTCGCCGACCAGGCTCTTCATCAGGTCCTGAGGCTGCACTGCAGCGTGGGTCAGGAAATCGACCTGCTCGTGGCCGCCGTGCTGGACCATCGCCCGGAAGAGTTCGAGATTGGCGACGTCCTTGCCAAACACGTTCTCGCCAAGGCCGATCCGGCCGGCCGGATGATAGATCGCAAGACGAGACGTCAACGGATGTCGCCTTTCAAACAGGGTGACCGCGCTGTGTTGGCGACACAGCTCACTGGCGGTTTTGGGGGTTTGCGGGCCGATAGTCCAGCGCGTCCCGCGCTTCCGCGCCCCCGGCGCGGCCTTCCGCCATTGACGCCCCGCAGGCCCGTGACCAAGAACAGGGGGCGACAGATCAAAGAGGGCGACGTGGCGGCAAGCCGAATTCTTTTCGTGCACCAGAACTTCCCTGGGCAGTTCCCGCATATCGCTGACGCGGTCCTCAAGCGCGGCCACAAGGTGGCGGCGATTGGTGGCGCGAATGTGAAGGGGCGGCCTGGGATCGATGTGCGCCGCTGGACGCTGCCCCGCGGCTCGACGCCGGGCATTTTCGACGCCGCGACCCGAGCAGAAGCCGATCTGATGCGCGGTCAGGCGGCCGCCGAGGCGGCCATGAAGCTGAAGGCGGACGGCTTCACGCCGGATCTGATCATCGGCCATCCAGGCTGGGGCGAGACCCTGCAACTGCGCGAGGTGTTCCCGAACGCCCGCCAGATTCTGTTTGGCGAGTTCTTCTATCGCTCACACGGCGCTGATGTGAACTTCGACCCGGAGTTCGAACGCTCGACCCCGGCTTCGGATTTCCGCATCCACGCCAAGAACATGGGCCTGGCCCTGGCCTATTCCGAGGCCGACATGATCGTCTGCCCGACCCCATTCCAGGCGTCGCTGCTGCCCCGTGGTCTGCAGGAGAGGGTCAGGATCGTTCATGAGGGCGTTGATCTGGATCGCGCGCGCCGCATACCGAACGCGACGTTCCGGCTTCCCGGCGGCCGGGTGCTGGATGGCGGCAAGCCGGTTATCACTTTCATCAACCGCAATTTCGAGCGGCTGCGCGGCTTCCACACTTTCATGCGGGCCCTGCCGTCTTTCCTGGAGCGCTGCCCTGACGCCGAGGTGCTTTTGATCGGCCGCGACAGCACCGAGGTGTACGGCGGCGCCCTGCCCAACGGTCAAACCTGGAAGGCCAAGATGCTGGCCGAGGTGGGCGGGCGGCTGGACATGAGCCGGGTTCATTTTACCGGCGGCGTCGAGCATGGCGAGATGGTCAAGGCGCTGTCGATCTCTACCGCCCACGTCTACTTCACCTATCCCTTCGTGCTCTCCTGGTCGCTGGTCGAGGCCATGGCCTGCGAATGTCTGGTCGTCTGCTCGGACACCGCGCCGCTGCAGGATGCGATCACCCCGGGCGTCAACGGCCTGCTGCGGGACTTCTTCGACGCTGAGGGCTTGGCCAATACATTGGTCGAAATCTGCCAGGACCCGGCGGCCTATGCGCCCCTCAGACCGTCGGCGCGGGCGACCGCTCTGGAGCGGTTTGACCGGGCGACCGTCGGCGTGCCGACCTGGCTGCAGCTGATCGATGAGGTCATGGCGCGATAGGCGCGGCCGCGCTGGCCGGCGGGACGACGCTGGCCTCGATAAGTTCTTTTGAGGTCAAAGGATTCAGGTTCAGCGGCTGGACGTCGCCGAGCGCCTCTCGTTCCCTCAGTCGATCGACAAATCCGACGGGATCGCGGACGTCCAGATCCCGCAGCACATCCGGGCCATAGCGCCACCACTGGCTGGCCTGCAGCGCCTCGATCACGGGCTGGTCGAACCGATATCGAATGAGGCGGGCGGGCGCTCCCCCGACAATCGCGTAGGGCGGGACGTCCTTGGTGACCAGGCTGCGCGCGCCGATCACTGCGCCTTCGCCGATGGTCACACCCCGCTTGATAAGCGTCTCGGCTCCGATCCACACATCATGGCCAATGGAAATCTCCTGTGGCCCCTGATCGAATTCGATCGCCTCAGGCAAAGAAAGGCCCCTGTCGGTGAAATAGGTTCGTATGCCAGCAAGGGGATACGGATTGTTTGAGAACGGATGCAGGCTCGCCCAGCCGGAAGGGTGCGCCGAGCCCATGATCCGCACGCCAAAGGCGATCGAGCAGTAACGGCCGATGGAGGTGTCGATATCGAACGGCGAGTGAGTGTAGGAAAAGGCCCCGCATGCCTTGGGAATGAGGGGGCCGCCGAGCAGGTGTGAATAGGGCTCGATCGTCGCCTCCAGACCAATCATTACCGAGCTTCCCAGCGGCCACATCGCGCCGGGGTCCGCCGTGAAAATGCGATGCTGCGTGGCGAGCGCGCGCAGCGCTTCACTGACGAGAATTTTCATTCGCGGGACTTCTGGGGCAAATGCAGGCTGATCAGCATGGCTAGAGTTGGGCCCGAGGCTTCATCACCAGCCAGGGTGTCATGGTCGCCCGGAATTCCCAGACGGCGATGAGTTGGTCAAGGTGCCCAAGTCTCTGGAGCCAGGGGGGCAGCGGCATGGTTTTGGGGCCCTGCCTGCGAATGACGATCTCGTGGGTCGGACCAAATCGCTCAAGCATGCGTTCGACCACGCCAGGCACGAAGGCGGGGTGAGTTTCCATGATGATGTTGACCGTCCTGAGGCCCGGGTACAGCTCGGGACGCATGATCTCGTCCTCGAAGCCCTCGGCATCGATGATCACCAGGGTGTTCTTGTCTACATAGTCGTCGAACATCGCGCCGACGAATTCCTCGCCAATGATCACGCGGTCTTCGACGCCATTGCGCCGGGCAAGATCGGCGCACCCGCGCCGCGCCTTCTCGTCGATGTCGAAGGCGTGGACAGTGGCGGTCGGCATTAACCGGGCCAGACCCACCGCATAATAGCCTTCGGCGCAACCGATATCGACGATGGTGTCGATGCCGGATTGGGCGAACCCTCTCAGATCTTCATGCAGTTCGGATTCGTAACAGCCAATCAGTCGGGGAACCAGACAGCCCTCGGTTGCGTAGGTCAGGTACTCCATGCCCTCGAAAGGGCCGGAAAAGATCTTCAGCCCGTGATGTTGAACAAAGGTGCGCGCCAGCACTGTCGCGCGCCATTGCGCCATGAGACGCAGAATTGTGCCTAGAGAGTCGACTGAGTCGAGATTGGGATCCTCGGCGACCCGCTTGCGGAGATACTGAGCTGTAATGCTGGTCGGAGCCATCGCAAGTAATTCAACTCAAGGCCGTTACGTTGCTTGTCACTGACATGTTGGCGCGGGGCGGTCAAACGCGCGCCGGTCCTATCGGTGCCCAAACGGCCACCAGCCGCGACGGGGCGGTTGGGCCATGATCACCGGCTCGGGCGGATCTTCGGAGAGCTCGCGTCGCCAGACGATATTCTCGCGCACCAGCCGCGCCGGTACGCCCGCCATGACGGCATAGGCCGGAGCGCGCCCCGACAGGATCGCGCCAGCGGCCACCACCGCGCCGTCGCCGATGCTCGCGCCCTTCATGATCATGCTGCGCAGGCCCAGCCAGACATGGTCGCCGATGCTGATCGAGGCCGCGGCGTTGAGCCGCTCGCCGGTGGCGCGATCATAGATCGGGTGGATGTCGCTGAGCGAAACATAGACCTGGGACGAGACCATGCAGTCCTCGCCGAAGGTGATCTCGCCCGGCTCGTGCAGCTGGATCGAAACCTGGACCATGGTCGTGCCGGCCCCGACGCTCAGGGTCGAGCCAGTCGGGCTCAGCAGATTGACGAAACCATTGATCGTGCAGCCGTGGCCGACGCGGAAAAGGTTGTTGTCGCCGATCACGGTCAGTGTCGCGCCCAGTCTGCAATCCGGAGCGATCTCGACCGTGTTGCCGCTGCCCTGAATTGTCAGGCCCGCCGCGCCCGCGTGCTTGGGATCGGCCAAGGCTGAGCCGGCTCCCACAGGCGTGAAGGCGGCGATCTGGCTGTTTTCGCCGATGATCAGGCGATTATTGTCGCCAGTGATCGCGATCCGGACGTCCACGTCTGCGCCTTTGCCGATGGCGATGTGATTGCCGGCGCCATCAACCTGGGGCGGGTGGCGCGGGATCGCGCGCAGGTCGATCTGATTTTCGGGCTTGATCGGCCCTGCGGATCTGCCCGGCATGTCTGGTCCCTAAGGGTCGCTGAGAGTCTTCGAATAGGACCAGAAGAGTTTCCCGGCAATGGTTTGGCGACGGCCGACCGCTCGCGCGACAACATGAAAGCTATTGACGTTGACCGACCGAAGCACCGAAAGAAGCTGTCATCTGTGACAAGCGCCCGAGGCGGCGCGCTTCTAGGTTTGGCGAAGCCTCGGGAAGGAATGTGATGACGGGGCCAACCGAGACTGAAGCGGCCGATCCTGTTCGGGAGGCCTTCGATGCGGCCTTCTATCTGGACCGTTATCCCGATGTCGCCGAGGCGGGTGTCGACCCCTTCCAGCACTTCATGGACCTGGGCTGGACCGAGGGTCGCAATCCCGCGCCCTGGTTCATCATGGATGTCTATCTGTCCGTGAATCCGGACATCAAGTCGGCTGGCGTCAATCCCTTCCAGCACTATGTGATCACCGGAAGGCTGGAAGGCCGGCCCCTGAAGGACGACTACGGCTTTCGCTACGACATCCTCAAGAACAGCCCGCCGCTGGAGGAGCGCGTCCTGTGGGCCCGCACCGCCGCGCGCAAGATTCAGGTCGTGCCTGTCGCCGAGTTCGAAGCCGCGCTGAACGCCGCCGGCTCGCTGGCCGGCCTCCACATTTCGGTCAGTCATGATGACTACACCGCCAGCCTGGGCGGCGTTCAGCTATGCCTGGCCCGCGAGGCCGACGCGATGGCGGAGGCCGGGCGACCCCGGCTGCATATCTATCCGGCGTCCTATTCGCCGGTGATTGACGTCGAGACCGACCAGCCCCTGGTCGGCGTGCTGATCAATGGCCAGCGCGCGGGTCTGTTCGCGGCCGAGGCGGTCGCTCAGGCTCTGGCCGGCCGGGCCAGCAAGGCGACCTTCGCCGTGCACAGCTTTCTGGGCCACACGATCCCGGCCATCACCGCCATCCTCAAGGCCGCCGGTCTGCGCAAGGGCTTTTTCTGGATCCACGACTTCGCCAGCGTGTGCAGCAACTATGCCCTGCTGCGCAACGACGTGGTGTTTTGCGGCGCGCCGCCCCCTGACAGCCAGGCCTGCGGGATCTGCATCTATGGCGAGCGGCGGCAGATCCATCTGGCCGAGCACGGTGATTTCTTCCGCGCCTTCGAAGTGACGGCGGTGGCGCCGTCAGAAGCGGCCATGGCCCTGTGGCGCAAGACCTATCCCAAGGCCGCCAAGGCCACCCGGGTTCTGCCGCATGCGGTACTCGAGCCTCGAGCGGTCAAGAAAAAACTTCGCGCCGCCAGGGCTCCGCTGCGCGTGGGCTTCCTGGGCATGCCCGCCGACCACAAGGGCTGGCCGGTCTATGCGCGTCTTGCAGACATGTTCCGCAGCGATCCCCGCTATCAGTTCCTCCATCTGGGCTTTGCCTCCGACGAAGCCAGCAGCGCCACCTTCGAGAAGGTGGGTGGTCCGGGCGGGCGGAGCATGGCCGAGGCGGTCGAGACACTCGATCTGGACGTTGCGGTGATCTGGTCGTTGTGCCCGGAGACCTTCTGCTTCACCGCCTATGAGGCGGTGGCGGCTGGCGCGGCGGTGCTGACCTTGCCCGATGCCGGCAACGTGCCGAAATTCATCGAGGCGGGCGATGCGGCTTCGCGTGGCCTGGTGGTCGCCGACGAGCATGAGCTGTTCGAGCTGTTCCGTGATGGCGGGGCCTTGGCTCTGGCGCGCTCAAGGCGCAAGCCGCAGCACTTCGACATGACTTTCAGCCGCATGACCGCCGACCTGCTTGCAAAGGGCGCGGGCCGATGAAGGTCGTCTGCTATTCCAGCTTCACCTTCTCCTACCTCAACCGGGCCCGGGTGCTGTTCAAGACCCTGCGGCAGCGCCATCCCGATTGGGAGCTGGTCGCCCTGATCACCGATCGCCCGCCTGCGGCGCTGAACTGGGATCCGTCGCAGGAAGAGTTCGATACCCTGGTCTATGCCGACGACCTGGGCATCCCCGAGTTCAAGTCCTGGCTGTTCAAGCACGACGTGATCGAGGTCTGCACGGCGGTGAAGGGCCCGTTCATGCATCAGGCCCTCGAGAAGGGCGCGGACATCTGCATTTATCTGGATCCCGATACGGCCCTGCTGGACCGGCTGGACCCCCTGATCGAGATGCTGGAAACCAGCGATATCGTCCTGACGCCACACCTGCTGCAGCCGGAAGAGTCGCACGGTGCCATCCTCGATAACGAGGTCTCGGCCCTGAAGACCGGCATCTACAATCTGGGCTTCGTCGCCGTACGCGGTCGCGGTGAAGGTCTGCGTTTCGCCAAGTGGTGGAATGATCGCCTGCTGAGCTTCTGCTATGACGACATTCCCAACGGCCTGTTCGTCGACCAGCGCTGGTGCGACCATGTCCCGTCGTTCTTTGAGAACGTGAAGATCCTGCGCGATCCGGCTTACAACATCGCCAGCTGGAACATCGCCCACCGCAAGATTGCCATCGGGCGCGACGGCAGGATCACCGCCAACGGCTCTCCGATCCGCTTCTGGCACTTTACCAAGCTGGGTCCCATCGGCGACCAGATGACCCGGCGCTACGCCAAGGACAACTACGAAGTCTACGAGATCTGGAATTGGTACAAGCGCCTGATCGCCGAGGCGACCGATCCGCGCGTTCCGGCTGGCTACTGGGCGTTCGGTCGCTATGAGGACGGCCGCGAGGTCGCCAAATCGCACCGCGAGCTCTATCGCGTCCGGGGCGATCTGCGTGCCGCGTTTGCCGATCCGCTGGCGAGCGGTTCAGGCACCTATCAGGCCTGGCTGGAGGCCGAGGGCCTGATCGCGCCGGCCGTCTACGACACTAGCCGGGGGTAAGGGGCATTATGGCCAAACCAGCCAAGACCGCGAAGACGACGACGGCCCGCCGCGCCCTTGTGGTGGCGGGCATGCACCGCAGCGGCACCTCCGCCATGGCGCGTTTGTTGTCGCTCAGTGGCGCGACCCTGCCCGAGCGTGTCATGGCGCCGGCAGCCGACAATCCCGCCGGTTTCTGGGAGCCGTGGGAAATGGTCGCTCTGAACGACCGGATCCTGGCGTCTTTCGATTCCAGCTGGGACGACGTTTTCACCCTGCGTGCGGCCGATCACGCCGCTGCGCTGAAGTCGACCTTCCTGGATGAGGCCAAGGCCTTCGTGAAGGCCAATTACGGGGTGGCTGATCTGCTGGTCATCAAGGACCCGCGCGCTTCGGTACTGGCGCCGTTCTGGCGCGAGGCCCTGACCGAGAGCGGCATCGAGCCGCTCTATGTGATCATGGTCCGCAATCCGCTGGCCGTGGCCCAGTCGCTGTCCAAGCGCAACGCCTTCTCGACTCAGAAGTCGGTGCTGCTGTGGACCAGCTACATGCTGGCAGTCGAACGCGACACGCGGGGCTGCGATCGACTGTTTGTCGACTACGACGCCATGCTCGACGACTGGCGCACGACGCTGGCGGCGGTTGAGGCCACCATTGGCCAGGCCTTGCCACGGTCGGCTGACGAGGCGGCGGCCGATATTGACGGTTTCCTCAACCGCTCGCACCGCCACCACGAAGCCACGGCCGAGGATCTCTCGGCCCGCTCGGACGTCTGGTCCGGCGCCCGGACCGTGTTCGACTGGTTCGAGGCTGCGGCCAAGGGCAAGGCGCCGCCGGAGAAGATCCTGGATGCGGTGGCCGCCGAGATTCTCGCTCTGGACTCGGCCATGGGCGCGGTTTGCGCCGACATGCGGCGCGAGCTCGTCGCTCTGCGGGCCGAGGCCGAGGTTGCGTTCGGACTCCGTGAGGAGCTGGACACCGCCAGCGGCGCCCTCGGCAAGCTGCATGCCGAGGCCGATACGGCCAGGCAGGCAGCGGAAGCCGCCCGGATCATCGCGCATGATCGGGTAGAAGCTGCGGAGGTGCTGGCCAAGGCCGTCGAGCAACAGGCGCGGGCCGCCATCAAGCGTGCCGAGGTCGCCGAGGAGCGCGCGGCGGCGGCGGAACATCAGGCGGGTGTCCATAAGGCCGGCGCCGAGGCGGCCCTCGCGGAGACCGCCGCCTGGCGTCAGCGCGCGGCGGCCGAGCAGTCCAGGGCGGCGATCTTCCAGCGGTCACGCGATCAGATCGAACGCGATTTCCTGGTCGTTCAACGGCATGCGAGCGAACTCGAGATCGTCGTGGCCTCGCAAGCTGGTCAGATCGGCGGGCTGCAGGGGGCAACGGACGCCCTGATGGCCAGCACGAGCTGGCGCCTGACGGCGCCGCTGCGGCGGCTGATCCTGCTCGTCAGGCGGCGCTGAAGGCGTCCAGTCGCGCGCGCACGGCGGCGTAGGGTGTCTTGAACATTCGCTCATAGAGCAGCGGGCCAGCATGCGGCCGTTCGTGGACGCGCCCTGCCTCCAGCGTCTGATAGCCAAAGCCGCCGCGCAGCAGGAAGGACAGGAACATCGACGGCCAAAGGGCCAGCCACGTCTTGGCCTGGGACGGGAAGAATCGCACTGCGGCGGCAAAGGCGATCCACTCGCGCAGACTGAGCGACAGGCGCTGGACCTGACCGTTCTCGGGGATGGGCGCGCAGGCGCGGAACAGGCCGCCCACCAAATGGCGTCCATTATAAAGTCCGAACTGGTCGATCGGGATGGCGGGGTCGAGCGCGTTTCGCAGAGTGACCGTCATGAATGCGCAGGCGTCGTGGTCGGCATGACCGCCCTCCCACGCCGCGACGACGAACCGGTCGACCGGGCCGACAGACGACAGCGCCGCTTTCAGGGCGGAGTGGGCGGCGGGCAGGGCTTCGAAGACGGCCCCGTCCATGGCTCCGGTCCCGAGGCCAATGTGGATGGCTCGCTCGAAGGGCAAGCCAAGACTGGCCAGCAGCGCGCGCGTTTCGGCCAGCCGGCGCGCCGAAAGCTCTGGCGAGGCGTAGTCGGCGACATAGAGCAGCCAGGGCTGGGCGCCCTCGCGGCGGTCGCGAAGCAGCAGCGGCAGGGCTGCATACTCGTCGTCGAAATGCGCCAGGATGTAGACAGTGGTCATCATCAGTAGGGGTCGAAATCGAGGAAGCTGACCGCCATGGTCGCGGGGTCCAGCATCTCGGGCAGCGACGGATCCAGGCGTCGCCATATCATGTTCAGCGGCGAGGGGCGCAGGCGGGCGGGGATCGGCGCGAAGCCGTGAGCCGGCAGTGACAGCCGAGGTTCCAGACCGATGAACAGCGGCGGGATCCAGGGCCGACCGCCGGTGGCCGCCACTTCCGGATGCCCCGCGAGGAAGGCGGCGCAGCGCAGACCCCGAACGCCGGTCTCGGCCCAGACGCCCAGCAGGTCGCCCTGCCGCGCCATCCGATATTTCGCCGCCGGATTGGCCAGGCGCCAGGCCAGACTGGCCGGGGTCCAGTCGACCTGGAAATCGGTCGGCGCGTCTGCCAGATGGCGCGGCTGCCGCAGAAGCAGGCCCGCCTCCAGGCTGCGAACCTTCTGGAAGGCCAGTTTGCGCAGAAAGCCTGGCGTGCTGTTGGCGTTGGCGAAACCGAAGACGCCCTGAAAACCCTGCTCGCGCGCCGCAGCATAGGTCGCGTCGGCCAGGGTGGTGAACAAGCCCTTGCCCTGGAATTCAGGCGCGGTGGCGGTGTTGAGCGACAGCAGGCCCCGCACGGATCCGCCCTGGACCCGCGTCCGCATGGGAATGGTGACATAGTGGGCGGCCAGCGTGTCGCCGGACCATGCGTCGGCGCCGACGACGGGGCCCTCTGGGTTGTCTTTATAGAGCCACTCCAGGGCCGAGACCCTGAACTTCGGCAGGGGGCCGAACACTCGCCCCAGCAATTGACTGTAGGCGGCAAGTTGCTCGGGATCAGTTCCCGAGGGTTTGATCTCTATGCCGTCGATCTTCATCGCGCGTACTGATCATGAAACTTCGACCCTGCCAAGCTGACCGGCTTTTCGCGCTTTGCACTGAGGCGGACGCACCTTAAAAGCCGGAGCGATGAAGGGCGGGCATCCGATGACAAAACTGGGTTTCAATCTGAACGCTTCGCAGGTCGTGCGCGGCGTCCTGATCGCCGGCCTGCTGTTCATGCTGGGCGCGAACCTGCCGGGCCATCTGTCGTACGACTCCCTGGCGCAACTGGCCGAGGGTCGCTCGGGCGTGCGCACCACCTGGGGCCCGGCGATGTTCGCCTGGCTGCTGGGCGTCTTCGACGAGGTCGTACCCGGAACAGGCCTCTATGTGATCGCCAGCGCGTCCCTTCTGTTTTTCAGCCTTTCGGCGCTGCGCGCCACCCGCCCGCAGGTCTCGTGGTGGGCGGTTCCCGTGGCGGTGCTGCTGGTCTCCTCCCCGATCGTGCTGATCTATCAGGCCATAGTCTGGAAGGACGTTCTGTTCGCCAACCTAACCATCGCCGGTTTTGTTTGTTTGGCGCGACTGCCCGCCGCCTGGGATCGCCCCGGGCCGCGCTGGCTGGCTCTCGGGGGAGCCCTGCTGGCCCTGGCGATAGCGGCGCTGGTTCGCCAGAACGGGCTGGTCGTGGTGTTTCTGGCGGCGCTCAGCCTGGGTGCGATCCGCTTCCGTGACGGCTGGCGTCAGGCCCTGGCCTGGGGCCTTGGCGGTCTGGTCGCCACCATCATCGCCATGCTGGTGCTGGGTGCGATCGCGCAACCCAAAAGCCTCGGCCCGGGCAAGACCCAGGATGTCGGGATGCGTATCCTGCAACACTACGACATCGTGGGCGCGGTGGCGCGGGACCCGAGCTATCCCCTGACCCATATCGAGGCTGCCAATCCCGCCGGCGCCGCCGCCATTCGCAAGGGCGTGGCGGTCTATTCGCCCCAGCGCGTGGACTTCTTCGACACCGACCCCACCGTGGGCAAGGCCCTTTGGGCGACGCCCAAGGACGCCATTCGCGCCGAGTGGCGGGAGTTGATCACCAAGCATACAGGCGCCTATGTCGCGGAGCGGTGGGATGTATTCCGCTGGCTGTTCCTGACGCCCAAGCTGGAGGTCTGTCTGCCCGCCTTCGTCGGGGTCAGCGGACCCGAGCCCCTGGTCGCTGATTTGAAGCTGACCAATGCTGTTGATCCCGCTGACTGGTCGCTCAATAACTACTCCACCTATTTCTACGGCACCCCGGTCTTCTCGCATGTGTCCTATGCCGTGATCGCGCTGCTGGTGGCAGGCTTTCTCCTTTGGCGCCGGGACGGACCTGACCTTGCGATCGCCGGGCTGATGTTCGGCGGACTGGCGTTCACGGCGAGCTTCTTCGTGATCTCGCTCGCCTGCGACTATCGCTATCTCTATTTCCTGGATCTGGCGGCCATGACCGGCCTGTTCTATCTCGTTCTCGACCCCTCGCTGCGCCGCGCCGGCGTCGAGGGCGACCTGCGGAGTGACCCTACGTGACCGTTCGTTCGAACCTTCTTCTTGTGGCTGCGGCCTGCCTGATCGTCGCAGCCTGCGACAAGCCCAAGGGCGCGCCGGCTGATCCCGTCGCGGCCACGCCTGCCGCCGAGCCCGCGCGACCGGCTCCTGTGCGCCCGGCCGAACCGGTGAAGTGGGACGAGTCGAGCGGCCGCTTCACGGTTGACGGCTCGCTGCTGAAGACTGCTCACCTGTGGCGCTTTGACGGATCGACGGAGGGGTTCGCGGCCGCATCGGCCCAGGTCGAGCCCGCCCGGGGCGGCGGCCTGCGAGTCGTCGAGCAGGCGATCGATACGATCGTCCGGTCGCCTCAGAATCTCGCGATTGAGGGCGGGCGCTACAATGGCGTTGTTGTGCGGTTGACCCGCGAAAAGGAGGCGAGCAAGTGGGACGGCTCGCTGTTCTTCACCACCCCCGCCCACGGCGAGACGTCGGGCTTCTTCGGCAAGCCACTGCGCGGCGCCGACCCGGTAGCCGGCGAGACCACCATCATGGTCTATGACATGGCCAAGCTGCGCAAGGGCGGCGGCGACTGGACGGCTTCGACAATCTCCGGCTTGCGCCTGGATCTCGACGATCAGCCGGGCGGCCAGTTCGTCATTCACCAGATCGCGGTTGTCGCCTTGCCGGCCTCGGCCACGCTTCGACCGTCCCAGTAATGACGGCCAAGCCCCCGACCGTGGCGCTGCTTCCCATCGAGCGGCCCGCCGCCCGGATCGCGGCGATCCTCCCGTGCTACCGATCCGGCGCCCATGTGCTCGACGTGATCGCGGCCGTGGGGCCGGAGGTCGACGTGATCATCTGCGTCGATGACGCCTGTCCGGACAGGGTGGGTGACCACATCGAGGCCAACGCCGCCGACCCGCGTGTGGTCGTGCTGCGGCACGCGATCAATCAGGGGGTCGGCGGCGCGGTCTGCACTGGCTACGCCTATGCGCTGGAGCTGGGCGCCGACATCTTCGTGAAGATCGACAGCGACGGTCAGATGGATCCGTCCGAGATTTCGGTCCTGGTCGATCCGATCGTGCGCGGCGATGCCGACTACGCCAAAGGCAACCGCTTCTTCAATATCGAGGACCTGCAGGGCATGCCGGCTCTGCGCCTGTTCGGCAATGCGGGCCTGTCGTTCCTGACCAAGCTATCGACCGGCTACTGGAGCGTCTTCGACCCCACCAACGGCTATACGGCCGTGCATGCGCGGATGATCGAGCGGGTGCGGCTGGACAAGGTGTCCAAGCGCTACTTCTTTGAATCCGACCTGCTGTTCCGGCTGGGTACCCTGCGGGCCAGGGTCGCGGATGTGCCGATGGCGGCCATCTATAGCAACGAGGTCAGCCAGATGGATGTCGGCAAGATCGTCATTCCGTTCTTTTTCTCGAACGTTTCCAATTTCCTGAAGCGATTGTTCTACACCTACCTGCTGCGCAACTTTTCGGTGGCATCGCTCTATCTGCTGATCGGCGTGCCGCTGACCATCTTTGGCCTTGTGTTCGGGGTCGAGCGCTGGATCGACGCTGTTTCCGACTCCCGCCCGGCCACTTCGGGCCAGGTCATGTTCGCGGCGCTACCGATCCTGATCGGCGTGCAGATGGTGCTCAACTTCATCGCCTACGACGTCGAGAACGAACCCCGCACCGCCGTCTGGCCGCTGCTGCGCCCCAAGAAGCGCGCGGTCTAGGCCGGTCCGATGCCCCTGAAAGACATCCTGCTGTGCCTGGCCTTTTCGATCACCCTGCCGATCGGCCAGATCCTGTTCAAGGTCGCCGCCGACCACAGCCGGTCGATCACGGGCGGCGTGGTCGAGAAGGTCCTGCTCAATCCGCCTCTGATCGGGGCCTTCGCCTGGTACGGTCTGACGGCGCTGTTCTGGTTCTACATCCTGACTC
The DNA here is from genome assembly GCA_031415995.1 of Caulobacter sp. GTDB lineage: Bacteria > Pseudomonadota > Alphaproteobacteria > Caulobacterales > Caulobacteraceae > Caulobacter. The sequence continues at coordinate 22,353 of JANOSS010000184.1, forward strand.
GCATTCCGCTCAGTTCGGCCTATCCGTTCTCGATCCTGGGGTCGGCCCTGGTGCCGCTGCTGGCCTGGGCGTTGTTTCGCGAGCAGGTGACCCTGCAGGCCGCAGCGGGGTTTGCGGTCATGTTGCTGGGCTTCTTCATGATCGTCCGCGCCCGTTAGGCTGGCAGAGCCTTAGTCCGCCTTGCCCAGACGGACATGTTCGCAGCCCATGGCCATCAGGCATTCGAACAGGAAGGCGGCGGTAAATGAGCCGCGACTGATCTTGTTGCGAAGATTGACCTCCGTCTCGGCCACGCCCCGCTCGGCCAGAAGACGGGCCAGATCGGCATAGGTCAGGTTGCGCCGCTTGAGCTCGGCCTTGAGCACGCCTTTGACATGATCGGTCGACGTAGCTGTTCGGGTTGCAACCATTTGCGCAACATACATCATCGAATATGATACGAAAACCGTTGACATGATCTCGTGTGCGGATCATTTCTCGCCCGCTTGGCTGGGCCGCCGTCCAGTCAGGCAGGGAACGCCGTCGGCCTGCATCCGTTCGGATGTCAGCGCGCCGGGGTCGGGTGCACGGCGGGGATGAACCAGCGGCCGACATGAAACGACCAAACCTGAATATCGATACCAATGGCCTGATGATACGGGCGCTGCGCGAGGGGCGAGGCCCATTGCTGGCGGCGGCCGCGTTCACCCTGGTTTCGAGCATGCTCTATATGGCGCTGCCGCTCTTCACCAACCAGATCTATGGACGCGTGCTGATCAGCCAGAGCGTACCGACCCTTGTGGTGCTGACAGCGGGCGTCCTGTTCGTGTTCGTTGTTTCTTCCGTCATCGACTTTTTCCGAGCCAGGGTTCTGGTCAATTTCGGATCGGCCTTCGACCACCGCGTTTCGGGCCAGGTCTTCTCGGCGCTGTTCGACGGTATCAGCCGCCGCGAGCGGGCCCTGTCCTCTCAGGCGTTGCGAGATCTGGATGTCTTCCGGCAAGCCCTGACCGGGCCCCCGATGCTCGCCCTTTTTGACCTGCCGACCGTCCCGCTGTTCATGATCGTCCTGTTCGTGATCGATCCCTGGGTGGGCGGGCTGACCCTGATCGGCGGCGCCATCCTGCTGGTTTTGGTGGTTGTTCAGGACCAGGCGACCCGCATTCCCCTCCAGGAGGCCAATGATGCCGCCCTGAGGAGCTACAGTTTCACTGACTCGGGCCTGCGCAACAGCGAGGTGGTGCGCGCCATGGGCATGCTGCCCAGCATCGGTGCCCTGTGGTTCCGCTTCCGCCGCCAGGCGATGAGCCAGAGCGTTCTGGCCAGCGATCAGGCCGGCCTATGGTCGAATGCCATCAAATTTGTCCGCATGGCGATCCAGGTGCTGATCGTCGCGCTCGGCGCCCTGCTGACGATTGAGCACAAGATCGGTCCGGGTCTGCTGTTCGCCAACATGATCCTGTCGGCCCGCGCCTTGGCGCCGATCGATCGGGCGGTTGGCGCCTGGGCCGGCTTCATATCCGCCAGCCAGGCCTATGACCGGCTGACCGCCTTGCTGAACAGCTACAAGCCTCCCGAACTCGCGACCAGCCTCCCGCCTCCCGCAGGTCGCCTCGCGATCGAGAGTGTCAGCTTCGCGACGCCCGATGGCTCGCGCATGCTGTTGCGCAACATCGCCTTCACGATCAATCCCGGCGAGACCGTTGGGGTCATCGGACCGTCCGGTGCCGGCAAGTCCACCCTGGCGCGCCTGCTGGTCGGGATCTGGAAGCCGGCCGCCGGAACGGTGCGGCTGGATGGCGCCGATGTGTTCACCTGGGAGCGCGGCGCTTTCGGTGAACATGTTGGCTACCTGCCGCAGGACACCGAGCTGTTCGCAGGCACTGTCCGCGCCAACATCGCCCGGTTCTCGACCAGCGTGACGGACGAGGAAGTCGTCGAGGCGGCCAAGATGGCGGCCGTTCATGATCTGATTTTGCGACTGCCCAAGGGTTATGACACCGACTTGGGCCAGGACGGGGTCGTTCTGTCGGTCGGTCAGCGACAGCGGGTCGGGCTCGCGCGCGCCTTGCTGCGCAATCCCCGACTGGTCGTGCTTGACGAACCCAACGCCAATCTCGACGCCGTGGGCGAGGCGGCCCTGATGTCAGCCCTTGAGACGTTGAAAGCGCGCGGCGCAACCGTGGTGATGGTTTCGCACAAGCCGTCGATCTTCCGGACCGCCGACAAGATGCTCGTCCTGCAGGAAGGCCTGATCGAGCTTTACGGCCCACGCGATGCCGTGCTGGCCAAGCTCGCCGCCAAGGCTCAGCCCGGCGGGGCTGCCGCCCCCCAAGCCACCAAGTCGATCGAGGCCAAGTCGTGAGCAATTTCCTCAAGCTGTTTGGACGGCCGGTGGAGGAAAGCCAAACGCCCCTGCTCGGCGGCCCCGAAGTTCCGCCGTCGGAAGCCGAGAAACAGAAGGTCCGGGCGCCGATCGTCGCCGGAGCCCTGGTCATCGGCGTGTTCGTACTGGGCCTGGCGCTGTGGGCGTCGGTCTCGTCCATCTCGGGGGGCGTCATCGCGCCGGGCCAGGTGCGCGTCGAGAGCAACCGCAAATCGCTCAAGAGCCGCGACCCCGGGGTCGTGCGTGGCATCTATGTCCGCGATGGTGACAAGGTCGTCGCCAACCAGGTGCTGCTGAAGTTCGACGACACCGTCGCCAAGGCCCAGGTCGCCATTCTGGAGGCCCAGTATATGGCGGGGCTGGCCCAGCGGGTTCGTAGCGAGGCTGAATCCACTGGACGGAAGAGCTTCGTGTTCCCGGCCGAGCTGCGGGACAGGGCGGCGACGGATCTCAGCGTCCAGACCCTGATGCGAAACGAAGAGTTCCTCTTCCGATCACGCCTCGACGCCCTGCAGGGCCAGGCCGACATTCTGCAGCAGCGCATCGTGCAGTTGCGGGAGCGGCAGAGCGGTATTCAAGTCCAGATCGATTCCATCGACGAGCAGGCCCGCCTGAGCCAGGAGGAGCTGCAGGGTTACCAGACGCTCTATGAAAAAGGCTACGCGCCCAAGACGCTGCTGCTTCGCCTGCAGCGGGCCATCGCGCAGTCGCAGGGGCAGCGGGGCGCCCTGCTGTCGGAAAAGACCAGAACGCAGGAACAGATCGGCGAGACGCAGCTCCAGCTGAACTCGCTCTATCAGGAGCGTTCCAGCGAAGCCGCGGAGAACAAGCGCAAGGCTGACGCCGTCCTGGCCGACGTCAGCCCGCGTCTGGGCGCAGCTCGTGAGTCCCTGGCGGCCGCTGTGGTGCGGGCGCCGGTCGACGGGATTGTGCTCAATCTGACCCAGCACACGCTGGGCGGCGTCGCCGGCGCCGGCGAGCTGCTGCTGGATGTGGTGCCGGCCAACGCGCCGCTGGTCGTGCTGGCCATGATCAGGCCTGCGGATATCGATGAAGTTCGGGTGGGCATGAAGGCCCAGGTCGATCTGGCGGCCTACAACGCCATGAAGGTGCCCAAGGTCGACGCGACGGTGCTTAACGTCTCCGCCGACTCCCTCAGCAACGACAAGACCGGCGAGAGCTATTTCGTCGCCGAGCTGAAGATCGATCCAACAGACTTTCGCCGCATGCCCAAGGGCGTCCGTCTCTATCCCGGCATGCCCGCCAATGTGATGATTGTCACGAGCAAGCGAACGGTGATGTCCTACCTGCTGGGTCCGATCGGGGATATCTTCGACCACGCCCTGCGCGAATCCTGAGTTTGGGTGTGGAGGATCGTCGCGTCGCCTTTCTGATCGCGGGCGTCCAGAAGGGCGGCACCACGGCGCTGTTTGACTATCTGGTCACGCACCCGTCGCTGGAGCTGCCGGCCATCAAGGAGGCGCATTACTTCGACGACGAGCGGGGCGTCGACTGGACGGCACCGGATCATGACCGGTATCATGCGCTGTTCTCGCGCCCGGCCCCGGTCGTGCGCGGAGAGGCGACGCCGATCTATCTCTACTGGCCTCAATGCCTGGAGCGGATCGCCGCCTATAATCCCCAGATCAAGCTGATCCTGCTCTTCCGCGACCCGGTCGAGCGGGCCTGGTCCCACTGGCGCATGGAATCCGGGCGCGGCGCCGAGCCCCATCCCTTCGCCTGGTGCATTCGAGAGGGCCGCGATCGCGTCGCGACCGATCCTGTGACGCCGGGATTCCACCGCGAATATAGTTATGTAGAGAGAGGGTTCTATGGAGCGCAACTTGAGCGGCTCTATAAACACTTCCCCAGATCACAGACCCTTCTGCTGGCCTCGGACGATCTGGCCACCCAACCTGCAGCGGTGTTGTCGCGGGTGACCGATTTTCTCGGGGTCCCGCCGCTTCCAGGCAAGATTGCATCGCGCAGGTCACACGTTGGCCGCGAAACGAGCCCATCCGACCATCCGACAGCGGAAGACGTTGCTCTTTTACGGAGCATCTATGCCGCCGATCAGAGGCTTTTTGCCGAACTCGCCGGTCGCAGCCAGGCTGGATCAACCTAGGGGATTCATGCGCGTTTGGCCGCTCAGACCCTTAATGTCGCAGCGAATGGCTTGCAGCCGCTTGATTTTGTTGCAAATTTATCACCTGCAGGCTCCACGTGAAAACCCGCGGGGCCTGAGTGTTTCGACTGTTGCGCAAATTCCGTTGATTGGATAACTATAGCGCGGGCTTGTTTGACCTTGGTCGTCACCCTCGGGGGAACGATTAGGTACGGCTAAGGAACGCAGGTTCTCCACCTCCGTGGTGGGGGCGCAGGCGGTCTTGCGGCCCGTTGACACGATTTTGGAGAACA
>JANOSS010000185.1:0-10510 GCA_031415995.1 Caulobacter sp.
ATCAAGTCGTACTTCAAAGTCCAACCCTACCCACGATTACCAAACTACCAACTTCGCCGCGGGGTGGAGCAGCCCGGTAGCTCGTCAGGCTCATAACCTGAAGGTCACAGGTTCAAATCCTGTCCCCGCACCCAAGATCTGTATATGTTTGCGCCAGGTAGCTGGGGGGTCAGTGGCCTCGCCAATTGGCGTTTAGCCCTCTGTCTGGGCGATACACCTCCTCACGAGCGAATTTTTCTTGATTCTGGCCGGGCTCTCCGCAGATTGTTCGCTCAAAGCCCATGGCGCGATCTGTTGATTTGAGTCATGAGAAGCTATCGAGGCGTGGGTCGGCAACTGGTCCGCGAAATAGGTTTTTGAGGATAAGATGGCGAACGGTGTCGTTAAGTGGTTCAACCCGGCCAAGGGCTTTGGCTTCATTCAGCCTGAAAACGGCGGCGAAGACGTGTTTGTCCATGTCGCTGCGGTTGAACGGTCGGGCCTTTCGGGCCTGAACGAAGGCGACCAGGTCGCCTATGAACTTGAAGAAGATCGCCGCTCGGGCAAGACCTCGGCGGGCAATCTGCGCGTAACCGGCCAGGGCGCAGCCCCTTCGGCGCCGCGTCGTCCGCCCGCGCGTGGCTTTGACGCCCCTCGCGGTGGCTATGATGCGCCGCGCGGCGGTGGCTATGACGCACCGCGTGGCGGCGGCTACGGCGGCGGCGGCGCACCTAGCGGTGGCGGCGAAGCCGGCACCGGCGTCGTGAAGTGGTTCAACACCACCAAGGGCTTTGGTTTCATCCAGCCCGACAACGGCGGCGGCGACATCTTCGTGCACATCTCGGCCGTGGAACGCGCCGGTCTGCGTGGCTTGAACGAAGGTCAGCAAGTCGGTTACGAACTGGAACAAGACCGCCGCTCGGGCAAGACCTCGGCCGGTAACCTGCGCGTCCTATAGGAATTAACGAGAACGAGTGGGGGTGCGAGACGCGTCCACTCGTTCTTTCGGTCTGAAGATCAGGCCCCGCGTGAAGTCGATTCCGTCATCATAGACGGCGGTCGGCTTTGCGCGGGGCTTTTCTGTGCCTTGATTTCAGGCCTCGATCGCCCGTTCGCCGGCCACCTGATTGACGGCCAGGGCCGTCAGATTGACGATGCCGCGCGCGGTGACACTGGGTGTCAACACGTGCAACGGCTGGCTCATGCCCAGCAGGACGGGCCCAACCAGCAGGCCTTCGGTGGCGGCGCTCAGCAGGGTCAGACTGATATTGGCAGCGTCGAGCGTGGGCATGACCAGCAGATTGGCCGAGCCCTTCAAGGCGCTGTCATGCACCAGCCTGTCGCGCAACGCCTGCGAGAGTGCGGCGTCGGCGTGCATTTCGCCGTCGACCTCAAGGTCTGGCGCCCTTTCGCGCACAATGGCGAGGGCGTCGCGCATCTTGCGGGCGGTAGGGGAGTTCGACGCCCCGAAGCTTGAGTGCGATAGCAGGGCTGCCTTGGGCGTCAGTCCGAAGCGCCGCACGGAGTCGGCCGCCAGCAGCGTCATCTCGGCAACCTGCTCGGCGGTCGGGTCAACGTTCACATGGGTATCGCAGAAAAACAGCGTGCCGTTGTCAAGGATCAGCGCCGACAAGGCGTAGATCCGGTCGACGTCCTCGCGCTTGGGAATGATCGGCAGCACATAGGTCATGTGCTGCCACCAGTCACCCGAACCGCCCACCAGGGCGGCGTCCACATGGCCGGCCTGCAGAAGCATCGCGGCTGACACCGTCCGGCGAGTAGTGACCCGGCGTTCGGCGGCCAAGGGGGGGATGCCGCGACGGCTGACAAGGCTCTGATAGCGATCGACCAGCGGCGCGAACAAAGCCGTGTCAGCGGCGGGGTCGAGGATCTCGACGGCGCCGCCAAAGTCCAGGCGCAGGCCCATCTGGGCGGCCTTGTCGATGATGGTCTCGCGCCGGCCGATCAACACCGGCTTGGCCAGGCCTTCGTCGAGTACGGTCTGGACAGCGCGCAGCACGCGCTCGTCCTCGCCCTCGGCATAGGCCACGCGAATCCCCCCCGTCTCGACGCAGGCCTTGGTCGCCTTGCGCGCCCGCTCGAACAGCGGACGCATTAGCTGGCCGGAGCGATAGACGAACAACTCCAGTTCCTGGCGATAGGCATCGAAATCGGCGATCGGCCGGGTGGCGACGCCGCTGTCCATCGCCGCTCGGGCCACGGCCGGCGCGATCTGCAGGATCAGGCGCGGATCGAAGGGCTTGGGGATGATGTATTGCGAGCCGAACATCGGGGCGACGCCGCCGTAGGCGCTGGCTACCACTTCGGAGGCTTCCGCCCGGGCCAGTTCGGCGATGGCCTCAACGGCCGCCACCTTCATGGCTTCGTTGATCTCCGAAGCGCCGACATCCAACGCGCCCCGGAAGATAAACGGGAAGCACAGGACGTTGTTGACCTGGTTGGGATAGTCGCTGCGGCCGGTCGCCATAATCGCGTCAGGACGCGCCGCGGTGACCAAGTGGGGCAGGATTTCCGGCTCGGGATTGGCCATGGCCAGGATCAGCGGATTGGGCGCCAGCAGCGGCAACCACTCTGCCTTGAAGACGCGTGGCGCCGAAAGACCCAGGAAAATGTCGGCGCCGGCCAACACTTCCGACAGGGTGCGGGCGTCGGTGTGGCGCGCATAGCGAGCCATGTTGTCGAGCATATCGTCGTCGCGACCGGCGTAAACAACGCCCTTGATGTCGGTCAGGGTTACGTTCTCGACCGGCAAGCCCATTGAGACCAGCAGGTCGACGCAGGCCAGGGCCGCTGCGCCGGCGCCAGAAGTGACCAGCTTGACGTCCGTCAGGGACTTGCCCTGGACCAGCAGGGCGTTGCGCACGGCGGCGGCGCAGACGATGGCGGTGCCATGCTGGTCGTCGTGGAACACCGGGATCTTCATCCGCTCGCGCAGTTTGCGCTCGATGATGAAGCACTCGGGGGCCTTGATATCTTCCAGATTGATGCCGCCGAAGGTGGGCTCCAACGCTGCGACAACCTCGATGAATTTGTCGGGATCCTCGGCGTCGACCTCGATGTCGAACACGTCGATGCCGGCAAACTTCTTGAAGAGGACGGCCTTGCCCTCCATCACCGGCTTTGACGCCAGCGGGCCGATATTGCCCAGGCCCAGCACGGCCGTGCCGTTGGAGATCACCGCCACCAAATTACCGCGAGCAGTATAGTCGCGGGCCTTGTCGGGATCGGCGGCGATGGCTTCGCAGGGCGCTGCGACGCCCGGCGAATAGGCCAGGCCGAGGTCGCGCTGGGTGGCCATGCGCTTGGTGGCTTCGATCGCCAGTTTTCCGGGCCGCGGCAGACGGTGATAGTCCAGAGCGGCTTTGCGGAAATCCTCGTCCATGGACTGGTCCTCTTTGGCGTCTGCGCGGGCATCGTAGCGCGATCCGTCTGGCTCCCGGATCGTCGAGCCTAGCTACCGGGGATAGCGGGGCTTTGCCAACCCTATGCGCCAGATAGGGATATTTTTTGTGGTAGCGGTCACATCTGAAAGGCTGAATGCGAGTTCCCGTAAGTAATAATTCTATTATATAGTGCCCGACTTGCGGGCGCCGGCCGCCGCGTTCGACAGCGCCGGGTGCAGGCAGGATCCCGTGCAGCGCATGGCTCTGGACAGCGCGGGCGGGCGGGCCGAGCATTGGCCGGTGGAGCTTTGAAAGGCAGGGCATGAGCGGACTGACGACCCATATCCTCGATCAGGCGGCTGGACAGCCGGCGGCCGGGGTCCTGGTGCGTGTGTCGCGCCGCGACGGCGATGGTGTGGTCGTGTCGGCGGAAATCCGCACAGACGCCGACGGCCGTGCGCGGTTGATCGCCGAAGAAGACCTCGCTGTCGGCGGCTATCGCCTGGAGTTCTCGATCGGCGCGTATTTCAAGGCGACCGGCGCAGCCGTGACCGACCCGCCTTTCCTCGACGTGGTGGTCATCGACTTTGCGGTCTCGAACATAGAGCAGCACTGGCACGTGCCGTTGCTGGTCTCGCCCTACGGCTATTCCACCTATCGGGGCAGCTGATGCCCCCGGCGCAAAATTCGGACAACACGATCCGCTTCCTTCTCGATGGTCAGGTGCAAGAGGTGCGCGGCGCCGATCCGACCCGCACCCTGCTGGAGCACCTGCGCGGCGATCTGCGGCGCACAGGGACCAAGGAAGGCTGCGCCGAGGGGGATTGCGGATCTTGCACGGTGCTGGTGGGCGAGGCCGATGGAGAGGGTGTCGCCTGGCGCGCGGTGAACAGCTGCATCCAGTTCCTGCCCATGCTGCACGGCAAGGCTCTGATGACAGTGGAGAGTCTGTCAAAGGACAGCGCCTTGCATCCCGTTCAGCAAGCCATGGTTGACAGGCACGGCTCGCAATGCGGCTTCTGCACGCCGGGCATCGTGATGTCGCTCTACGCCAAGGCCGTCGCGGCCAAGGGCGCCGACGCGCCGCCGGCGGAGATGCTGGCGGGGAACCTCTGCCGCTGCACCGGCTATGGGCCGATCATCGAGGTGGCCAAGGCGGTCCAGGGCGAGGCCGCGCCCGATGTGGCGGCGGGGTTGGCGACCTTGAACGATGGGGTGATGCTCGACCTGGCGCACGATGACCCGGTGCAGGGTGTCACCCGGCGCTGGCTGGCGCCGCGCTCTCTGGAGCAACTGGCTCAGGTTTACGCTGAACATCCGCACGCCACGATCGTGGCCGGCGCGACGGATGTGGGCCTGTGGGTCACCAAGCTGCGCAGGCCGTTGGAGGTCCTGATCGACATCGGCCAAGTCGCCGAGCTGAAGCGGATCGAGGCCGTTGACGGCGTCGTCTGGATCGGCGCAGGCGTCCGCTACGTTGACGCCATGGAGACGCTGGGCGGGCTCTATCCCGAGTTGGGCACGATGATGCGACGACTGGGTTCGACGCAGGTACGCAATAGCGGCACCATCGGCGGCAACATCGCCAATGGCTCGCCGATCGGCGACATGCCGCCGGCCCTGATCGCGGCCGGGGCGACCCTGGTGCTGAACCGGGGCGGTGAGCGGCGCCAGATGCGGCTGGAGGCCTTCTTCCTCGACTATGGCAAGCAGGACAGGCGGCCAGGCGAGTTCGTCGAGGCAGTGACCGTGCCGACGCCCAGGCCCGAGCTTGTCTTCAAGGTTTTCAAGCTCTCCAAACGGTTCGACCAGGACATCTCGGCGATCTGCGGCGCCTTCGCCTTGAGGATCGCCGGCGGCGTCGTGAGCGCGGCGCGGTTTGCCTTCGGCGGCATGGCCGCCACGCCGAGGCGGGCGAGCGGTTGCGAGGCGGCCTTGATCGGTCAGCCCTGGACGCAGGCTACAATCGAAGCAGCCATGACCGCCATCGATGCCGACTTTACGCCGCTCAGCGACATGCGGGCCTCGGCAGCCTATCGGTCCCTCACCGCCCGGAACATGCTGCGCAAGGTGTTCATCGAGACCACCTCGCCGGACCTCGTCACCCGTGTCGAACCGGAGAGCGCTCATGGCTGAGTCATCCGCCGCGGCGCTCGTAACCATCGACGCCTTCCAGGATGTTCACGCCTCGCTGCCGCACGACAGCGCCGCGCGCCACGTCGCAGGCTCGGCCATCTATATCGACGACCTGCCCGAGCCGGCGGGGATGCTGCACGTCCATTTCGGGCTCAGCACCAAGGCCCACGCCCACATCACGGCGACAGACCTGTCGGCCGTGCGCGCCGCGCCGGGCGTGGTGCTGGTGCTGACGGCCGAAGACATTCCCGGCGAGAACGATGTCAGCCCGGTGATCCACGACGACAAGCTGTTTGCCACCGACACCGTGACCTATGTGGGCCAGAGCCTGTTCGCCGTGGCCGCCACCTCGATCGCCGCAGCCCGCGCCGCCGCCGCGAAGGCAGTGGTCGTCTATGCCGAGCTGTCGGCCGCCATCGACATCAAGGCCGCCCGAGACGCCGACCTGAAGATCGAGAAAAGCCAGCGCATGGTGCGGGGCGATGCTGCGGCTGCTCTGGCGGCTTCGCCCAGGCGGCTGCACGGCCAGTTCGCCATCGGTGGCCAGGACCACTTCTACCTGGAAGGCCAGGTCGCCCTGGCCATTCCGGGCGAAGACGGCGACGTCCATGTCTGGTCGTCCACCCAGCATCCCAGCGAGGTGCAGCATCTGGTGGCCCGCGTGCTGGATCGCCCGCACACCGCCGTCACCGTCGAGGTGCGCCGGATGGGCGGCGGGTTCGGTGGCAAGGAAACGCAAGCCTCGCTGTTCGCCGCCGGCGCCGCCCTGGCGGCGGTGAAGACCGGCCGCGCCGCCAAGTGCCGACCTGATCGCGACGAAGACATGATCATGACCGGCAAACGGCATGACTTCGAGGTCAACTATGACGTCGGCTTCGACGACGACGGCGTGCTGACCGGCATCGCTCTGGAGCTGGCCTCGCGCTGCGGGGCCACCACCGACCTGTCGATGGCCATCAACGACCGGGCGATGTTCCACGCCGACAATTGCTATTTCCTGCCGGCAGTCGAGATCCTGTCGCATCGCTTCCGCACGCACACCGTCTCGAACACGGCGTTCCGGGGCTTTGGCGGCCCGCAGGGGATGATCGCCATCGAGCGGGTGATGGATGCCATCGCCCAGGCGACGGGCCTTGATCCACTGGAGGTGCGCCGTCGCAATCTGTATGGCGAGCCCGGTCGCGACCTGACGCCCTATCACCAGACCGTCGAGGACAATGTCGCGCCGCAGCTGCTGGCGGAACTGGCGGTGTCCTGCGACTATGAGGCTCGCCAGCACGAAATCGCCGCGTTCAACGCCGGCAGCCCGATCCTGAAAAAGGGTCTGGCCCTGACGCCGGTGAAGTTCGGCATCTCGTTCACGACCACGCACCTGAACCAGGCCGGGGCCCTGATCCATCTCTATGCCGACGGCTCGATCCTGCTGAACCATGGCGGCACCGAGATGGGGCAGGGCCTTTTCACCAAGGTCGCCCAGATCGTCGCCGAGGCTTTCCAGGTCGAGGTCTCGCGGGTCAAGGCCACCTCGACCGTCACCGACAAGGTGCCCAATACCTCGGCCACGGCCGCCTCGTCGGGCACGGACCTGAACGGCATGGCGGCGCTCAATGCGGCCAATACGATCAAGGCCCGGCTGGTGGAGTTCGCGGCAAAAAAGTGGGACTGCGCGCCGGCCGAGGTAGCCTTCACGCCGCAGGGACTGAAGGCCGGCAATCAGATGATCCCCTTCGAGATCCTGTGCCGCCAGGCGCATATCGGCCGGGTGTCGCTGTCCTCGACCGGCTTCTACGCCACGCCAAAGATCCACTATGATCGCGTCACGCATCGCGGCCGGCCGTTCTACTATTTCGCCTATGGCGCGGCCTGCAGCGAGGTGATCATCGACACCCTGACCGGCGAGATGAAAGTGACCCGCGCCGACATCCTGCACGATGTGGGCCGGTCGCTGAACCCGGCTCTCGACCTGGGCCAGATCGAGGGCGGCTTCATCCAGGGCATGGGCTGGCTGACCACTGAGGAACTGGTGTTCGACGACCAGGGCCGCCTGCGCACCCACGCGCCCTCGACCTACAAGATCCCGACCATCGGCGATCGTCCGGCCCATCTGGACGTCAAGCTGTGGGAGGCCGGGCGCAATGTCGAGGCTACCGTCCACCGCTCCAAGGCGGTGGGCGAGCCGCCGTTGATGCTGGCGATCTCGGTGTTCAGCGCCATCACCCGGGCCGTGGCCAGTGTGGCCGATCACAAGGTGATGCCGCGTCTGGATGCGCCCGCGACACCGGAGGCGATCCTGATGGCGGTCGAGGATGTGAAGGCGAGGGCGGCAGCTCATGGCTAACAATATTTCCTCCGCTCTCCCCGGCGAAAGCCGGGGCCCAGATCGAACCCGCCAACGTTCGAGCTTTGGGAACGGGCGTTTGGCGCGCCATCCCCAAAGGCTCAGGATGAATCTGGGTCCCGGCCTTCGCCGGGAAGAGCGGATTTCTAGGAGGGGCTCGATGCCTGTTTGGGCATGACAAACTGGGCTCGTTCCGCCCTGGCCCGTATCGGCGAGCACCAGCCCGCCGCCCTGGTCACCGTGCTGGCCACCGAAGGCTCGGCCCCGCGCGAGGCCGGGACCAAGATGGTGGTCTGGGAAGGCGGTCAGTCGGGCACCATCGGCGGCGGCAATCTTGAGCATCAGGCGACCAGCCAGGCGCGCAAAATGCTCACCGGCTCGCAGGCCAGCTTCGCCATCCAGGACTATCCGCTGGGTCCGCTGCTGGCCCAGTGCTGCGGCGGCCGCGTGCGGCTGCTGATCGAGCGGGTCGAGGCTGCCAGCCGCGACTGGCTGACCGACGCCGCCCGCCGGATGGACGCGGCCCAGCCGTTTGAGGTCCGCACCCGCTTCGAGCCTGGCCTGCTGACCAAGACCGTTGCCCCGATCGCAGCCAGCTCTGAAGCCCCGCTGGTCACCCTGGCTGGAGCCCGGGCCACGGCGCGCGGCGCCCGACCCGTGCTGGGCGACGAACTGATCGAGCGCAATGATGCTCCGCGTCCGCCGCTGCTGGTGTTCGGCGCGGGCCATGTCGGACAGGCCGTCGCCCGCGCCTTCGCGCCGCTGCCGTTCAAGCTGTCCTGGTTCGACAGCCGACCCGAGACCGCCGACATTCCCGGCGTCACCGTGGCCGAGCCGGCCGAGATGGCCGCCGCCGCCATGGGGGCGGGCGGCGACGCCTATGGCCTGATCTTCACCCATGACCATGGCCTGGACTACGCCCTGGCCTCGGCCGGACTGTCCGGCGGCGGGTTCGGCTATCTGGGCCTGATCGGTTCGAAGACCAAGCGCGCCCGGTTCATGAGCCGGCTGCGCGACGACGGCTTCTCCGAAGCGGCGCTCACACGCCTGACGTGTCCGATCGGTCTGCCGCATCTCAAGAGCAAGGCCCCCGAGGTGATCGCCGTCTCGGTGGCCGCCGACCTGCTGATGCGGCTGGAAGCGGCCCGAATTTCCAACGACGAGGATCTGGCCGTTGCAAGCCTATAGGGCGTCGATCCTCCACCTGCTGGAGGATCCGACCAAGACCGACAAGGGCGTCGCCTTCCACGACGACGGCCTGCTGCTGGTCGAGGACGGTCATGTCGTGGCCTGCGGCGACTATGCGGCTCTGTGCGACCTGCTGGGCGCCACGCCGGTCGACGACCTGACCGGCAGGCTGATCACCCCGGGCTTCATCGACACCCACATCCACTTCCCGCAGGTCGACATCATCGCCGCCCATGGCGCGCAGTTGCTGGACTGGCTGGAACAGCACACCTTCCCGGCCGAGGCGGCCTTCGCCGATCCGGTCCACGCCGCCGAAGCCGCCGAGTTCTTCATCAAGGAGCTGCTTCGAAACGGCACCACCACGGCCCTGGTGTTCGGCTCGGTGCACAGGGGCTCGGTCGAGGCGCTGTTCCGCGCGGCGCTGGCCCGCGACATGCGGCTGATCGCCGGCAAGGCCTTGATGGATCGCAACGCGCCCGACGGCCTGACCGACACGGTCGAGTCCAGCCGCGCCGACATGCAAGGCCTGATCGCTGACTGGCACGGCAAGGGTCGGCTGGGCTACGCGGTTACCCCGCGCTTTGCGATCAGCTGCAGCGACGAACAGCTGGCCATGGCCGGCGAGGTTCTGGCGGCTAACCCAGGGGTCTGGATGCAGACCCACCTGTCGGAAAACCAGCGCGAGATCGACGAGACGGCGGCGCTGTTCCCTGAGGCGACGGACTATCTGGACGTCTATGACCGCTTTGGCCTGTTGGGCCGGCGCTCGGTCTTCGCCCACTGCGTCCACCTGAAGGGCGAGGCGTTCGCGCGGCTGGCGGCCAAGGGCGGGGCGGTGGCCTTCTGCCCGACCTCGAACCTGTTCCTGGGTTCGGGTCTGTTCCCGCTGGATGAGGCCTGCGCCCATGGCGTCCAGGTTGGGATCGGCACCGATGTCGGGGCGGGGACGAGCTTTTCGATCCTCCACACCCTGGGCGAGGCCTACAAGGTGGGCCAACTGCGCGGGACGGCGCTGGATCCGTTCCACGCCCTGTATCTGGCTACCCTGGGCGGGGCGCGGGCCCTGGATCTGGGCGACAGGATCGGCAATCTGGCGCCGGGCAAGGAGGCCGACTTCCTGGTTCTGGACCTCGCCGCCACGCCGCTGCTGGCCCGGCGCCTGGCCGGTGACCGCAGCCTGGAGAACCGGCTGTTCGCCCTGACCGTGCTGGGCGATGACCGGGTGGTGGAGCGGACCTATCTGGCCGGTGTCGAACAGCATCGGCGGTAGCGGGGCACGCCTGCGGACGCGGGGTCTCGACCTCACGCGACAGCTCGCTGAGTTATGGAAAGGGTTGCGGAGCGTCCGGACGACGTCCGGATGAGAGATAGAGATTACCGTTTCGACGAAGCCGTCCGCTCCGCGTCATCGTTATCCGTCAGCCTCCCGTCGGGTGGCCCTCTTAAGGCCTTACCGGGACCCGGA
>JANOSS010000186.1:0-27513 GCA_031415995.1 Caulobacter sp.
CGCATCGCCGTTGACTGCCATGCTCGCGGGCCTGTAGCTAGGCCCCATGATCGACGTCCGCCTTACCGCCACATCCTATTACCGCCCGCTCAAATAGCGGGAGGCCGACCTGACACGTCGATACGCCCCCGCCCTGCCGGGGTCGCGTCTCACAAGATCATAGCGCTCCGGCCTTATCCGGAGACTGACCTTATGAAACCCTCGCCACATCCAGGCCGGCCCGTGCTAGACGGCCCTCCGTCTCCGCAAGAGTCGTCCCATCCAGAAAGTCGATCCATGTCCGCGCCCGCCTCGTTCAAGTCGGAATTCCTGCAGACCCTGCAGGCGCGCGGCTATATCCACCAGATCACCCACCCGGACGAACTGGACGCGGCGGCCGCTGGCGGGATCGTCACGGCCTACATCGGCTTCGACGCCACGGCGCCAAGCCTGCATGTCGGTTCGTTGATCCAGATCATGATGCTGCGCCGCCTGCAGCAGGCCGGCCACAAGCCGATCGTCCTGATGGGCGGCGGCACCACCAAGGTCGGTGATCCCACGGGCAAGGACGAGAGCCGAAAGCTGCTGTCGGACGCCGACATCGCCGCCAATATCGCCAGTATCAAGTCGGTGTTCACCAAGTTCCTGACCTTCGGCGATGGCCCCACTGACGCCATCATGGTCGACAACGACGAGTGGCTCAGCAAGTTCGGCTACGTGCAGTTCCTGCGCGACTACGGCGTGCACTTTACGGTCAACCGGATGCTGGCCTTCGACTCGGTCAAGCTGCGGCTCGAGCGCGAGCAGCCGATGACCTTCCTCGAATTCAACTACATGCTGATGCAGGCGACCGACTTCCTGGAGCTGAACCGCAAATGTGGCTGCGTTCTGCAGATGGGTGGCTCGGACCAGTGGGGCAATATCCTCAATGGCGTCGAGCTGACCCGCCGGGTCGACCAGAAAGCCGCCTACGGCCTGACCACGCCGCTGTTGGCTACCGCCTCGGGCGCCAAGATGGGCAAGACCATGTCAGGTGCCGTCTGGCTGAACGCCGAGCAGCTCAGCCCCTACGACTACTGGCAGTTCTGGCGCAACACCGAGGATGCCGATGTCGGCCGCTTCCTGAAGTTGTTCACAGACCTGCCGCTCGACGAAATTGCCCGGCTCGAGGCCTTGCCCGGCGCCCAGATCAACGACGCCAAGAAGGTGTTGGCCGATGAGGCTACGCGCATGGCGCATGGCAAAGAGGCTGCGCGTTCGGCGCGCGATGCCGCCGAAAAAGCTTTCGAACAAGGTGTAACCTCCGCCGATCTGCCGACCTTCGAAGTGCCCGCTGCAGAGCTGAAGGCGGGAATTGTTCTGGCCAACCTGTTCGCCGACGCCGGTCTGGCCGTGTCGCGCGGCGAAGCGCGTCGCCTGGCCCAGGGCGGCGGCGTAAAGGTCAATGACCAGGCCGAGCCCGACGCCAACCGCGTGGTCACCGAAGCCGACCTGATCGATGGCGTCGTAAAACTTGCGGCCGGCAAGAAGAAGATCGTTCTGGTCAAACCCATCTGACCGGTGCCATCCCGGACGCTTCGAAGAGGCGATCCAGGATTGTCGGGATTATCGACGTAGAATTGAATTACGGAGAGAGACGATGCTTCAAGCCGGTGACAAGGCTCCCGCGTTCGACCTGCCCACCGATACCGGCCGGGTCAGTCTTGCGAGCCTGAAGGGCAAGAAGATCGTCCTCTATTTCTACCCCAAGGACGACACCTCGGGCTGTACGTCCGAGGCGTTGCAGTTTTCGTCCGAGGTCGAGGAATTTGCCAAGCTGGGCGCGGTCATCTTGGGCGTGTCCAAGGACAGCGCCGCCTCGCACGCCAAGTTCCGTCTCAAGCATGACCTCACCGTCGAGCTGGCCGCTGATACAACCGGCGAGATCGTCGAGACCTACGGCGCCTGGGTCGAAAAGAGCATGTACGGCCGAAAATATATGGGTATCGATCGTTCAACCTTTCTGATCGGCGCCGACGGGGTGATCCGCGAGGTCTGGCGCAAGGTGAAGGTGCCCGGCCACATCAAGGCCGTGCTCACGGCGGCCAGGTCTCTGAAGTAGGGGCGGCGGAACAAGTCGCGTCTGGCGGTGTTTTATTTGCGCCGCGCGCCTCGTCCGAGTGGCGGCTACCCGACGCTCGGCCTTGCCGATCGCGTTCAGGTGACGTTAACGATTGTCGCCGCATGATGAATTTCATGACTCGCTCTCACTTGGGGAGCGAAGAGCCTTGCGCGGCTGCGGAATATCGTTGCATATCCCCGTGTTCTAAAAACGGGGGTTTCGAGAGCGATGGCCATCAAACGCTTCAAGCGACTGCGGCAATCCCTCGAAGGTCTTTTCCCTGAAAGGCATCTCTATATCCGCTCCGGCGGGGAGATGCGGGGCTACGTTTTTTCCACCAACAAGCAACTTTTGGCCGCCACCGTCGTCGGCTGCGCCGCCCTGTGGATGGGTGTTTGCACCGCCGCCATGATGGTCAATGCTTTGGCTGTCAGCTCGACAGATCAGCAGGTCATCAAGCAGCGCGCGTATTACGAGCGTCTCAATGCCGATCGTCAGGCGCGCCTTAATAGCGCCGTCGCCCAGCTTTCGGCCACAAATGGCTCGCTCGACGAACTGGCCGCCTCGGTGGAAAAGCGCCACTCTGCGCTGGCCATGCTGGTCAGCGACTTCAAGGGCGTCCCTGGCGCCTCCGAAGCCCTGAAGACCTCCAAGCCTCGCCTGCTGGCCGCAACGCCGGTCCAGCGCATCCAGGCCACCCGGATGGATCAGGAGCGCCTGATTGACGCCGCAGAGACCTTCGCCAAGAGCCGGGCCGAACGCCTCCGTCTGGCCATGCGCATGGCTGGCCTGGACGCGGGCAACTATACGGGCCGCGGCGCCTCGCTGGGCGGTCCGCTGATCGAGGCCCGGGATCCGCGCGCCCTCGCTGCCGTGCTCGACGTCGATGAAGAATTCGCCACCCGCATTCACCGCGCCGCTACCGACATGTCGGACATGCGCTCGCTGAACGCGGCGGCCCAGAAGCTTCCCTTCTTCCGCCCGACCAGCAATCCGGCGATGAGCAGCAGCTACGGCGTTCGCTTTGACCCGTTCACGCGTCGGCCGGCCTTTCATTCTGGCCTGGACTTCCCGGGGGCCTTCTACACCCCGATCATGTCGACCGCGCCAGGCGTCGTCTCGTTCACCGGCGTGCGTTCTGGCTACGGTAACACCATCGAGATCGACCATGGTGGCGGCTTCAAGACGCGCTATGCCCACCTTCAAGCGATTTCAGTGCGCGTCGGCGAACGGGTCGCGATTGGCCAGCGCGTTGGAGCCATGGGCTCGACGGGTCGGTCGACCGGCCCGCACCTGCACTATGAAGTCTGGGCCAACGGCAGGGCGCAGAACCCAAATCGCTTTTTGAAGGCTGGTGAGTATGTTCAGCAAGCAAACTAAGACCACGGCGCGCGGCCCGACCAAGATCGAGCCCCTGCCCACGCCCATCGCTTCCGTCGATCCGACACGCAAGGTGGCGCCGAAGGTCGCTTCCCTGATCTCGGCCGATATCACCATCGAAGGCGGCGTCACCGGCGACGGGGAACTGCAGATTGATGGTGTGGTTCGCGGCGATGTTCGCGTGGGCCGCCTGACTGTCGGCGAAACAGGTCATGTCGAAGGCTCGGTCTATGCCGAGGCCGTCGAGGTTCGCGGCCGTGTGGTGGGCGCCATCACCTCCAAGCAGGTTCGCCTTTACGGCACATCCTATATCGACGGGGACATCACCCACGAGCAGTTGGCGATGGAAACCGGTGCCTTCTTCCAGGGTCGCAGCCTGAAGTTCCAGCGCCCTGCCCCGCAACCTGCTCCGACGCCGATTCTTGCGGCCCCGGCCGAGGCGCTGGCCAAGCCGGCCTGATCCGGGATATAGACACCAAGAAAAACGCCCCGGAGCGATCCGGGGCGTTTTGCGTCTTAAGCTGCGCTTCTAGAGCCCTTTCCGACCTGATGGCTTCATCAGGGTCGGGCGAAAAGGGCTCTAAATCAGAAGTTTAGAGCGTTTTTCGATCCGATAACCGTTTCACGCTTAACGGAAAACGCTTCTAGGCGTCGCGTGTAGCGCCGACGCGTTGGGCCAGTGAGGCTCCCATGAACTCGTCAAGGTCACCGTCCAGCACCCCTTGAGTGTCGGAGGTCTCGACGTTGGTCCTCAGGTCCTTGACCATCTGGTAGGGCTGCAGGACGTAACTGCGGATCTGGTGACCCCATCCGATATCAGTCTTTTGGTCTTCCAACGCCTGCTGGGCGGCTTCCCGCTTCTGCAGTTCGGCCTCGTAAAGGCGCGCGCGCAGCATCTTCCACGCTTCCTCGCGGTTCTGGTGCTGCGAGCGGCCGGCCTGGCAAGCCACCGCGATGCCGGTCGGAATGTGCGTCAGACGCACCGCCGAGTCGGTCTTGTTGATATGCTGACCGCCGGCGCCGCTGGCGCGGTAGGTGTCGGTGCGCACGTCGGACGGATTGATCTCGATCTCGATGGTGTCGTCCACCACAGGATAGACCCAGGCCGAAGCAAAGCTGGTGTGGCGCTTGGCAGCGGCGTCATAGGGGCTGATGCGGACCAGACGGTGGACGCCGGCTTCGGTCTTCAGCCAGCCATAGGCGTTCTGGCCCTTGATCAGCAGCGTCGCTGACTTGATGCCAACCTGATCGCCCGAGGTTTCTTCGACCAGCTCAACGCTCATCTTGTGAGCATTGGCCCAGCGCGAATACATCCGCAGCAGCATGCCGGCCCAGTCGCAGGACTCGGTGCCGCCAGCGCCGGAATTGATTTCGACGTAGCAGTCGTTGCCGTCGGCCTCGCCAGACAGCAGGGCCTCTAGTTCAGCGCGGCCAGCGCGGTCCTTGAGGTCCTTCAGCTGGGCGCGGGCATCCTCCAGCAGGGCGTCGTCGCCTTCCATGTCGGCCAGCTCGGCATATTCCAGCGCGTCCTTGAGGCCCTGGCTGAGCGCCTGCACGGCTTCAACGCGGGCGCTGAGGCTGGCGCGCTCGCGCGAGACGGCCTGGGCTTCGGCGGGTTTGTCCCAAAGGGTCGGGTCTTCGACCCGGGCATTCAGCTCATCGAGCTTTCGAAGTGCGGCATCCCAGTCAAAGACGCCTCCTGAGCAGTCCAACGGACTGCTCGATGTCGGCCGCAGAGGCCTCAACATCCGGTCGCATCACGTTACTCCGTGACAGTGAGAAAGGGCGCGGGAGATAGCCCGCGTCGGACGTCGGCGCAACGCCGATGATGGATCAGTACAGACCACTGAGCGGGTCAGGAGCCTTTGGCGGCGGCTTTGCGGCATCAGCGGCGCTGTTGGCGCCGGTAGGTACGCCATTGGGCCAGGTGTCCGAATAGGGTTGCGGTCCTGCCGCCGCAGCCGGAACCTCGGTCTTGGGCTCTGTTCCGGGTCGGAAGGCTTCGCGGATTCCGCGCACCGTGGCGAACTTGGCGGTCTTGGGCGGTTTGAAATCTACAACAGGCTGTCCCTTCAGTGCTTCACGCATGAAGTCCATGAACACCGGCACAGGACCGGCGGCCCCGGTCTCGCCTTCACCCAGCGAGCGGTTGTCGTCAAAGCCGATGAAGACCCCGACCACCAGGTTTGGCGAGTAGCCGACAAACCACGCGCTGCGGTACTCGTTGGTGGTTCCGGTCTTGCCCGCCAGGGGACGTCCCAGCGAGCTGACGGCCGCCGCCGTGCCGCGCTGAACCACGCCCTGCAGCATCGAGGTGATCTGATAGGCCGTGACCGGATCCATGACCTGCTCGCCCGGCGCGTCGAAGCGCGGGCTCTCGTCGCCGTTGAAGCCGGCGGTGCAGCGGACGCAATCACGCTTGTCGGCGCGGAAGATCACCTTGCCTTCGCGGTCCTGGACCAACTCGATCAGGTGCGGCTCCACGCGGCGACCGCCATTGACGAACGGCGCATAGGCCGACGTCAGCTTGAAGGGGGTGGTTTCCCCCGCTCCCAGCGCCATTGCCAGCACAGGCTGCATGTCGCGCACGACGCCGGTGCGCTTGGAGAACTCGATGATCTTCTTCATGCCGACGCTTTGCGCCAGACGCACGGTCATGGCGTTGATCGACTGCTCCAGACCCTTGCGCAGGGGCTGAGATCCATAGAACTCCTTGTGGTAGTTCTCCGGACTCCAATCCTCGCCATTCGCGCCCTTCAAGGTGATGGCGCTGTCGACGACCACACTGGCCGGCGTGTAGCCATTTTCGAGGGCGGCGGCATAGACAAACGGCTTGAACGCCGAGCCTGGCTGACGCATCGCCTGGGTGGCGCGATTGAAGTTCGAGAGCGAGAAGCTGTAACCGCCGACCAGGGCGACCACGCGGCCGCTATAGGGCTCGATGGCCACCAGCGCGCCATTGACGGCGGGCACCTGGCGCAGGCGGTAGGTTGACGTCCCGTCGATCTTCTCAACGAAGACCAGATCGCCGGGCTTCAGACCTTTGCCCGCACGGGCCCAGGCCATGTCCTCCCCGACGACGGCGCCTTCGCCCTCGTTCTTGATCAGCCGCACCCGGCCATCGCCGGAAACGACCACCGCCGCACGCCAGTCCTGGCGTTCGGCCGGCGGGCTCTTGGCGCGGGCGGCCTTTTCCCAGTCGGCGTCACTGGCCTCGACGTGCCCCCAGGCGCCACGCCAACCGTGGCGGCGGTCGTACTTTTCGAGACCATCCATCAATGCGACGCGGGCAGCGGTCTGCATCCGCGGATCCAGCGTCGTTCGCATATAGTAGCCGCCCTCGCTGAGGCGCGGGCCGAGGGTAGCGACGCCGCGCTGGCGCACCTCCTCGACGAAATAGTCGGCGTCACGATAGGCGGCGCGCTTGGGCGCGGCCTGGACGACCAGATCCTCGGCCTTGGCCTTATCGGCGTCAGCCTGGGACACCCAGCCCAACTCGGCCATCTGGTCCAGGATCCAGTCGCGGCGGACCTTGGCTTTGGCCTTGTTGCGGATCGGATGATAGTTGTCGGGTCCCTTGGGCAACGCCGCCAGATAGGCGCACTCGGCTAGGGTCAGCTCGGGCAGTGACTTGCCAAAATAGTTGTACGAGGCCGCGCCGACGCCGAACGAGCGGTAACCCAGCCAGATTTCGTTCAGATACAGCTCAAGGATCTGCTGTTTGTCGAGCGATTGCTCCAGGCGGTGCGCCAGGATCGCTTCCTTGAACTTGCGACCGACCGTGGCGTCGCTGGTCAGCAGCACGTTCTTGGCGACCTGCTGGGTGATCGTCGATCCGCCCTCGAGGCGCTTGCCACGCGCGGCGTTGCCGACATTCTTGAGCATGGCGCGCGAGAAGCCGCCCACGTCGACGCCGCTATGGCGGAAGAAATTCCGGTCTTCGGCGGCCATGAAGGCCTGGGCCAGCTGCGGCGGGATCTGGTCATAGGGAACGAAGATCCGGCGTTCCTTGGAGTATTCGCCGATCAGGGTGCCGTCCCATGCATAGACGCGCGTCGCCGTCGGCGGACGATAGTCCTGCAGTTCGCCGGCGTCGGGCATGTCGTGGAACAGCCACGCCGCGTAGATCGCGATCGCGAAGCCCGCCACGGCGATTGCGGAAAGCACCGCTACGCCGGCGATGGCCATCCATCGTTCGGTGGGTTTCAGATCCACGGGGCCTCCGTTGGACGACGCACACTCGCCCGCCCTGCTCTCATCCTCTAGAGCCCGTTCCACAAAAGTGTAAGCGGTTTTGCGGCCGCACCTTCGCGCCCCGGACTCTGACTCAAGCGTCTAGCCTGCATCGCTGCGGGCGCCAACGGCGCGCGCGTCTCAGGATTTGCGGATCTGGGCGGCGAAATAGGACTCGATGGCGTCGCCGACCGCATTGACCACCCGGGTTCGGCTGGCGGGGTTGCTCAACAACCGCTCATCCTCCGGATTGGTGATGAAGCCCATCTCGAGCAGCACGGCCGGGACATCGGGCGCCAGCAGCACGATGAAGCCCGCATCGCGATGGCTACGGCGGAGCAGCGGCGTCTCCTCGCCCACGCGTTCCAGCAGAAGCTGGGCGAAGGCGGCCGAGCGATTCTTCGTGGCGCGCTGTGACAGGTCCAGAAGAATCTGGCTGACAGCGCGATCGCGGCCAGGCAGGCTGGCTTTCATCAGCCAGTCGTCTTTTTCAAGCACCCGGGCCACGCGCTCGGTGCCCTTTTCCGACAGCGTGTAGACGCTGGCCCCGCGCGTGGCGACGTCCGGACCGGAATCGGCGTGCATGGAAATAAAGAGGTCTGCGTCGGCGCGGCGGGCGATCTGAACGCGCGCCTCAAGCGGGATGAAGGTGTCGGTCTCGCGGGTCATCACAATCTGGTAGCGGCCGGACTTCTCCAGGCGAGCCTTCAGGGCCTTGGCGGCCGCGAGCGTGACGTCCTTCTCGTAAACAGAAGCGCCCAGCGATCCGGGATCCTTGCCGCCGTGACCGGCGTCGATGACGATCACCTTTTTAAGGCGCAGCGGTGCGACCATGACTGGGTTGGAGACGAGGGTCAGCTTCGGTGCGGCCACCGGCGCAGCGCCGTCGGTCGCCTTCAGGTCAATGACATAGCGATAGGCCGTCGCGCCGTCGCCCGGCGGCAAAAGGAAGCGCCGGCGCACTTCAGCACGGCCCGACAGGTCCAGGCGAAGGCGAGCGCCACCGCCGGCCTCGTCGATGATCCAGCGCTTGACCAGGCCCTGGCCGGCTCCCTGCAGGTCGCCCGAGACCGAAACGTTGGGCAATCCGATGACAATGCGTTGATCCAGGGCGCCGTCCGCGATCAGACGACCCACAGCGGCGCGATCAAGATCGATTACAACGCGAGTTTCAGCCCGATCTCCGCCGAAGCGGACTTTCTGGACCCCAGCTGCGGGCGCGGGACCTTGCGCGGTCGCGACGGCGACGCCGGCCACGGTCAGGCCGCCAACGATTAACGCAGCTCTCAACCAGCCCGTTCGCGCTAACCCGATCAGAACTCTACGCATCCCTCGCCCAAGCAATCCAGAGCCGGTAATCCAGCGGTCAATATCCGCCACGCCCGGTAGCGAAAGCGTTAAACCTGACCTTGTGGTCCAGCACTTTCCTTTTGCCCCGCGATGTTGCTACAATTCGCCTGCGTGCGAGCGACGTGATCGTCATGGAAGCTCGCACGAGCGACCGCGAGACGATCGGAGCCTTTCGCCTCCTTCGTTCCGTGCGCCGCGACTAGACGAGCTATCCGAGGATCGATCCTTCGTTCGCAGGCAGACGCCTGCCGCAGGACCGGTCCGCAGGGCCTGCGTCGGGCTCTTCGCCTTCCCGGCGACGACGCACCCTCCGATCAGCGTCATTCCGGCGCGACCCGGTAAACCATCCAGTCCGCCCCTCACGGCGCGGTGGAGACAACAGAAACCTCATGGGCTGCGCCGCACCCGTCCGCCATTGGCATCCGACCTCTCGCAACCGCACTGGCGGAGCGACGGGCGGTGACGCGCGCGCCTGTCTTTCATTTCGGCGACCGGGCCATGAGCCCGCCGTGCGCCGTGGAGATTCCCTTAATGTCGAAGAAGATGCTGATCGACGCAGCACACGCCGAAGAGACGCGTGTGGTCGTCGTGGACGGAACCCGGGTTGAAGAATTCGATTTCGAAAGCCAGACCCGCAAACAGCTTCGCGGAAACATCTATCTCGCCAAGGTGACCCGCGTTGAACCCAGCCTCCAGGCTGCGTTCATCGAGTATGGCGGCAACCGCCACGGGTTCCTCGCCTTCAACGAGATCCATCCGGACTACTATCAGATTCCGGTCGCTGACCGCGAAGCGCTGATGCGCGATGATTCGCACGACGACGAGGACGACCACGTCTCCGCGCGCCGCGATGACGAGGATGGCGATCACGTCGACGACGAGGAAGACGCCGTCGAAGAAGAACTGGCGCGCCGCAAGCGCCGCCTGATGCGCAAGTACAAGATCCAGGAAGTGATCCGCCGCCGGCAGATCATGCTGGTCCAGGTGGTCAAGGAAGAGCGCGGCAACAAGGGCGCGGCGCTCACGACCTATCTGTCCCTGGCCGGCCGCTACGGCGTCCTGATGCCCAACACCGCTCGTGGCGGCGGCATCAGCCGCAAGATCACCACGATTACCGACCGCAAGCGCCTGAAAAGCGTCGTTCAGAGTCTGGATGTGCCGCAGGGCATGGGCCTGATCATCCGCACGGCCGGTGCCAAGCGCACCAAGGCAGAGGTCAAGCGCGACTACGACTACCTGCTGCGCCTTTGGGAAAACATCCGCGAGACCACGCTGCATTCGGTGGCGCCAGCGCTGATCTACGAGGAAGAAGACCTCGTCAAACGCGCTATCCGCGACATGTACGACAAGGAGCTGGAAGGCATCTGGGTCGAGGGCGAAGCTGGCTTCAAGGAAGCGCGCGACTTTATGCGCATGCTGATGCCCAGCCAGGCCAAGAAGGTCTTCCACTACCGCGATCCGGCGCCTCTGTTCGTCAAGCACCGCATCGAGGATCATCTGGCGCAGATCTATTCGCCGGTCGTTCCTCTGCGATCGGGCGGCTATCTGGTGATCAACCAGACCGAAGCTCTGGTCGCCATCGACGTCAACTCGGGCAAGGCCACGCGCGAGCGCAACATCGAAGCGACCGCGCTGAAGACCAATACCGAAGCCGCCGAGGAAGCCGCTCGCCAGCTGCGCTTGCGTGACCTGGCCGGCCTGATCGTCATCGACTTCATCGACATGGATGAAGGCAAGAACAACCGCGCCGTCGAGAAGGTCCTCAAGGACGCCCTGAAGGACGATCGCGCCCGTATCCAGATGGGCAAGATCAGCGGTTTTGGCCTGATGGAAATCAGCCGCCAGCGCCGCCGCACAGGCGTGCTGGAAGGCACCACCCACGTCTGCGAACACTGCGAAGGCACCGGCCGAGTCCGCTCGGTCGAGTCCAGCGCCCTGGCCGCCCTGCGGGCTGTCGAGGTCGAGGCCCTGAAGGGCAGCGGCGCGATCACCCTGAAGGTTTCGCGCGCGGTCGGCATCTACATCCTCAACGAAAAGCGCGCCTATCTGGTGCGCCTGCAGCAGACACACGGCCTGTTCGTCACCGTGCTGGTCGACGAGAGCCTGCACGCCGCCGAGAACGAGATCGAGCGCACAGAGCTTGGCGAGCGTATCGCCCTCGCCCCGCCGCCCGTGTCGGATGACGATTTCGAAGACGAGGTCTATGACGACGAGGACGAAGACGAGGACGAAGACATCTTCGACGACGAAGCCGTCGAACGCGAAGATACCGACGATGACGCCACGGCCGTTCGCGCCGCGCCGCGCGGCAAGCCCCGCGTCGAAGTGGCGGAAGACGAAGGCGACCGCAACCGCAAGCGCAAGCGCCGCCGTCGCGGACGTCGCGATGACGTCGACGCTGCGCCCGAGGGCGAGGGCGAAGTCGCCGACGACGCCGAAGGCGACGAGGACGGAGATGCCGATCGCGGCGACTTCGCCGTCGACGGAGAGGACGAGGAAGCCCGCCGCCGCCGTCGCCGTCGCGGACGCCGTGGTGGCCGCCGTGGCGGTCGCGAGGACGGTGATCGTCCGGCCGACGCCTTTGTCTGGATCCGCCCCCGTGTCCCGTTCGGCGACAGCGCCTTTGCCTGGCACGATCCTGCCGCTCTGGATGGTCGTGGCGGCGAGCAGCGCCGTCCCATGCCCGAACAATCCGCGCCCGCTCCGCAAGGCGAGCGACCGGAACGCGCCGAGCGTCCCGAGCGTGCTGAACGGGCCGAGCGCGCTGATCGCTCGGAAGGCCGTTCCAGCCGCAGCCGTGGCCGCGGCCGCGGCGAGCGTGAAGCGCGCCCCGTACCCGTCGAAGCCCTGGCCGACGTCGAACTGCCGCCTATCCCGACGGTCGTGGCGGAAGATCCGCCCAGCGACATCTGGGTCGAACTGCCTTCGCCGGGAGATGAAGCCCCCAAGAAGGCCCGCCGTCCCCGCACGCGCGGTCGCAAGGGTGACGCTCCGGCCGCTGACGCCGTGATCGAGTCCGGCGCCGATGAGACGACCGCCACCGAGGAGGTCGCCGAACCGGTTTCGGTCGAGGTGCCTGTCGAGGTCGTGGTGGAAGCGCTCGTCGCCCCAGCCCCAATCGTGGCGCCTGCGCCGCAGCCTGTCGCCGAACCAGAACCGGTCGCGGAGAACGTCCTGGAGCCGGCGGAACCGGACCCGGCCGAGATCCTCGCACCACCCGCCAAGCCGCGCGGCGGCTGGTGGCGTCGGGGCTGATGAAAGATCGTGGACGGTCGGGCACTGGTCCGGCCGTCCACGACGCCTATATGCGGGTGACGCGGAACGACGGCGGTGGTTCACAGGCCGCCAAATTCCACGTTACACTCGCCTCGATCGCGGGGGCGCGACTGGAGACGTTGAATGACCTCCCGCATGCAGTGGGCTGAAAAGAGGTTTCGCGCCTTCTGCTCCGTGACGGTGGTCGCGGCTTTGAGCTTTTTCACATGGACGCCGGCCACCGCGCAGGAAGGTCCGTCTCTGATCCGCGACACCGAGATCGAAGAAATCCTGCATCGCGACGCCGACCCCCTGTTCGAGGCGGCGGGCCTGGATTCCAAGACCGTGCGCATCCTGCTGGTCGGGGACAAGTCGCTGAACGCCTTCGCGACCCAGGGCCTGATGATGGGCCTCAATACCGGCCTGATCCTGCAGACCGAAACCCCCAACCAACTCAAGGGCGTCATCGCCCACGAAACCGGGCATCTGGCCGGCGGGCACCCCATCCGCTCGGCGGAGATGATGCGCGCGGGCCTCAAGCCCATGATCCTGACCATGGGTCTGGGCGTGCTGGCGGCCCTGGCGGGCGCGCCCGACGCCGGTGCGGTGCTGTTGGGCAACGCTTCGTATTTCGGGACACTTGGTGCGCTAGGCTACAGCCGCGACCAGGAATCACGCGCCGACCAGGCGGCCGCCGGATTCCTGGAAGCCACGGGCCAATCGGGTCGCGGCCTCGTCGAGTTCTTTGACAACTTTCGCTATCAGGAAGTTTTCGATCAGGCTCGGCGCTTTGCCTATTTTCGCAGCCACCCTTTGTCGTCGGAGCGGATCGAGACTCTGCGCAGTCGGGTGGAACGCCAGTCGCACTACGACGCCGTCGATAGCCCCGCCGACCTGGCTGATCACCAGATCATGCGCGCCAAGCTGGAAGGCTTCCTCAATCCGCAAGTCGCGTTGATGAAGTACAAGGAAACCGACAACAGCTTCCCGGCGCGTTACGCAAGGTCGATTGCCTACTACCAGATGAAGGAGCCCGACCGGGCCTTGAAGCTGATCGAAGGCCTGCTCGTCGACAACGCCGACAACCCCTATCTGTGGGAGCTGAAAGGACAGATCCTGTTCGAGTTCAACCGCGTCGAACAGGCCGAGGAACCTCAGCGCCGATCCGTGGCGCTCAAGCCGGACGCACCGCTGCTGCGCATCAATCTTGGCCAGACCCTGATCAGCCAGAAGGAGCCCGCCAAGGTCGAGGAAGGCGTACGCGAATTGAAGCGCGCCTTGCTGAACGACAACGACAACGCCGTGACCTGGCGTCTTCTGGCCCAGGCCTATGACAAGCAGGGCAAGGACGGCGACGCCCGACTGGCCACGGCAGAGCAGTACTTCTCCATGGGCGCGCCCCAGGAAGCCCGCGTCTTCGCTATGCGTGCCCGCGAACTCCTGACCAAGAACACGCCCGAATGGCGGCGCGCCACCGACATCGTCCTGGCCTCGCGTCCCAGCAACCAGGACCTCAAGGATCTGGCCAAGGAAGGCGCGACCCAGTCCGTCTTCCGCCGCTGATCCACCACTCTGATTTTGAGACTCTCATGACCCTGTCCCGCCGCGCCGGCGTCTTAGCCGCTTCGCTCGCCCTGTCGGGCATGCTCCTGGGTGCCTGCGCGCCAGCCAAGGCCGACAAGGAATTCGGCGACAAGGTGCGCGCCTACCTGCTTGAGCATCCCGAAGTGCTGCTGGAAGTCAGCACCAGGCTGGAGCAGAAGCAGGCGGTCAAGACAGCGGAGGCCGGCCGCATGGCCATCGGCCAGTATCGCCAGGCGATCGAGCGAGATCCGCGCGACTTCGTGGCCAATCCCAACGGCTCGGTCACCGTCACCGAGTTCTTCGACTACAAGTGCGGCTATTGCCGGGTAGCCGCCCCCGAGGTGCTCAAGCTGATCGCCGAAAATCCGGACGTGCGATTTGTGTTCAAGGATTTCGTGATCTTTGGCCGCGATTCCGAAGCCTCAGCGCGACTGATGCTGGGCGCCAGGGAGCAGGGCAAGGCGCTGCAACTGCACCAGGCTCTGATGGCCGGGAAGAGCCTGGACGAGGCCGGCGCCTACCGCATCGCGGCAGGGCTCGGCATCGATGTCGCCAAGGCCCGCGCTGCGGGCGCCTCCGCCGGGGTGACACAGCATCTGGCCGACACCCATGGCCTGGCCCAGTCGCTGGCCATCGAAGGCACGCCCGCCTTCATCGTCGGCGACACGGTGATCCCGGGCGCGGACATGCAGGCCCTGAAACTTGCCATCGCCAACACCAAGGCGGCGGCGCTCAAGAAGAGTTAGATCAGTCCCGCCAGCGGCGAGCTGGGATCGGCGTACATCCGCTTGGGCATCCGGCCCGCGAGATAGGCTTCCCGGCCGGCGATGACTGCATGCTTCATCGCTCGCGCCATGCGGATCGGATCCTTGGCCTCGGCGATGGCGGTGTTCATCAGGATGGCGTCGCAGCCAAGCTCCATGCCGATTGCGGCGTCGGAGGCTGTGCCAACCCCGGCGTCGACCAGGACCGGCACGCCGGCGTTCTCGATGATGATGCGCAGGTTGACCCGGTTCTGGATGCCGAGACCCGAGCCGATCGGCGCGCCCAGCGGCATGATCGCCACGGCGCCCGCCTCTTCCAGCTTGCGGCAATAGACCGGATCGTCAGAGCAATAGACCATCACCTGGAAGCCTTCGGCGACCAGCAGCTTCAGCGACCGCAGGGTCTCTTCCATGTCGGGATAGAGGGTCTTGGGATCGGACAGCACTTCCAGCTTCACCAGATCCCAGCCGCCGGCCTCGCGGGCCAGGCGCAGCGTCCGCACGGCTTCCTCGCCGGTGAAACAGCCCGCTGTGTTCGGCAGATAGGTGAAGCGGTCCTGCTTGATGTAGTCGACCAGCAGCGGCTGGGTGGGATCGGTCAGGTTCACGCGGCGCACGGCCACGGTGACGATCTCGGCTCCGGCCGCCTCGGCGGCGGCGGCGTTGGTCGCATAGTCCTTGTACTTGCCCGTGCCGACAATCAGGCGCGAGGTGAAGGTACGGCCGGCGACGGTCCAGCTATCGTCGGACGCCAGGGCGGAGTCGGGGGAAACATGCGCGTTCATGCGGCTGGTTTACGCGTCGTCAGGCGCGGGTTCAAACCTTGAGGTCAGCCACCACCGATAAATGTCACGATCTCGATGCGGTCGCCGTCGGCCAGCGCCGTTTCTGCGTAGGTGGACCGCGGCACGATCTCCAGATTGCGTTCCACAGCCACCTTTCGCGAGTCGAGGCCCAGCGCGGCGACCAGATCGGCGACGCTGGAAACCTCGGAGATCTCCCGTTCGTCTCCATTCAGAAAAAGCTTCATCTCACCTCCTGAGCGAGCGCTGCTTGTGACCCGGCGGAACCGGCTATACAAGACCTTCGGAATCGACGGCGGAGCCGAATGGTAGACCCGATCCATGTGCTGAGCGGCCCCAATCTCAACCTGTTGGGAACGCGTGAGCCCGAGATCTATGGCAAGGACACGCTGGACGACGTCCGGGCGCGTTGCGCTGCGCGTGCGGCAATGCATGGCCACGCGGTCGTCTTCCGGCAATCGAACCATGAGGGCCAGCTCATCGACTGGGTTCAGGAGGCGCGTCTGTCTGCCTCCGCCCTGATCATCAACCCGGCAGGCTACGGCCACACTTCGATTGCCTTGTTGGACGCGCTCAAGACCTTGAGCATTCCGGTGATCGAGTGCCACCTGTCCAACCCTGCGGCGCGGGAGGAATTCCGTCGCCATACGTATGTCTCGCTGGCGGCCACGGGGATCATTTCCGGTTTCGGCGCGGCGAGTTATGAACTGGCGATCCAGGCCGCTATCGGCCTGATCGGCGCGAACTAGGTCCAGCCCGCCGGCGTTCAGTCGCCGCGAGCCAAGAGAACAAGGTAGCTTCAATGTCCAATCCCAAGGCTTCCGCCGATCCGGTCGAAACTCCGTCGATCGACGCCCGCCTGGTCCGCAAACTCGCGGATATCCTGAAGGACACCGGCCTGAGCGAGATTGAGGTCGAGCATGCCGGCCTCAAGATCCGCGTGGCTCGTGAACTGACCGTGACCGCCGCTGCCACCACCTATGTTCAGGCCCCCCAGGCCTATGCGCCCCAGGCCGTGCCGGCCGCCGCGCCGGTCGCTGAAACCGCTGCCCCGGCCGCCCGCGCTGCTGGCGATCTGGTCAAGTCGCCGATGGTCGGCACGGTCTACATGTCGTCCCAGCCTGGCGCAGACGCCTTCATCAAAGTCGGCGACATCGTCGCCGCCGGCCAGACGCTACTGATCGTCGAAGCGATGAAGACGATGAATCCCATCTCGGCCCCGAAGGCCGGCAAGGTCGTCGAAATTCTCGTCGGCGACTCTCAGCCGGTCGAGTTCGGCGAGCCCCTCGTCGTCATCGAGTAACGATCATGTTTGACAAGATCCTGATCGCGAACCGGGGCGAGATCGCGCTCCGGGTTCACCGCGCCTGCAAGGAAATGGGCATCGCCACCGTGGCGGTCCACTCCGAGGCCGACTCCAACTCGATGTGGGTGCGCCTGGCTGACGAAAGCGTCTGCATTGGCCCCGCTCCCGCCGCCAAGAGCTACCTGAACATCCCGTCGATCATCGCCGCGTGCGAGATCACCGGCGCACAGGCGGTCCACCCTGGCTACGGCTTCCTGTCGGAAAACGCCCGCTTCGCCGAAATCGTCGGCGCTCACGGCTTCACCTTCATCGGCCCCAAGCCCGAGCACATCCGGCTGATGGGCGACAAGATCACCGCCAAGCAGGCCGTCAAGGACGCGGGAATTCCGGTGGTTCCCGGTTCGGATGGCGGCCTTGCCACCGAGGAAGAAGCCTTCGCGGCCGCCGACATCATCGGCTTTCCTGTCCTGATTAAGGCCGCCTCAGGCGGTGGCGGTCGCGGCATGAAGGTCGCCGAGACGCGCGAAGACCTGGCCGAGGCGGTGTCGACCGCCCGCGCCGAAGCCCGCGCCGCGTTCGGCGACGACACGGTCTATATGGAGCGCTACCTCCAGAAGCCGCGCCACATCGAGATCCAGGTCATTGCCGACAGCCACGGCAACGTCGTGCACCTAGGTGAGCGCGACTGCTCGTTGCAGCGCCGCCATCAGAAGGTGCTGGAAGAGGCGCCCTCGCCCGCCCTCGGCGCGGCCGATCGCGCCAAGATCGGCAAGATCGTCGTCGATGCCGTCAAGGCCATCGGCTATCTCGGCGTCGGCACCATCGAGTTCCTGTGGGAGAACGGCGAGTTCTTCTTCATCGAGATGAACACCCGCTTGCAGGTAGAACACCCGGTCACCGAAGCCATCACCGGCATTGATCTGGTGCGTGAGCAGATCCGTATCGCCGCTGGTCTGCCGCTATCCTTCACCCAGGCCGAGGTGGTGTTTGAAGGCCACGCCATCGAGTGCCGGATCAACGCCGAGAACGCGCGGACCTTCACGCCTTCGCCCGGTACGATCACCGACTTCCACGCCCCGGGCGGACTGGGCGTTCGCCTGGATTCGGCGATCTACACCGGCTATGCGATCCCGCCCTACTACGACAGCCTGATCGGCAAGCTGATCGTCCACGGCCGCGACCGTCAGGAGTGCATCGCACGCTTGAAGCGTTGCCTGGGCGAGATGGTTGTCGGTGGCATCGAGACTACGATCCCGCTGTTCCAGGACCTGCTGGTTCAGCCGGACATTCTGGCCGGTGACTACGACATCCACTGGCTTGAGCGCTGGATCAAGGCGCAGGGCTAGGGCTGGCGGCGCGCGCATGCACGCCTTCACGGTCGATGATCTGATCAGTTGTTACCAGCGCGGCGTCTTTCCGATGGCCGATGCGCGTCATGACGAGAGCATCTTCCTGATCGATCCCGAGCGACGGGGGGTGTTGCCGCTGGATAGCGCACACATTCCCCGTCGGCTCGCGCGCACCGTTCGCTCAGACGTCTTTCAGGTTCGCATCGACAGCGCCTTCGACGCCGTGGTTGAGGCCTGCGCAACGTCCCGTCCCGGCAGGCTGGAAACCTGGATCAATGCGCCGATCCAGCAGATGTATGGCGAACTCTTCGCACGCGGCCTGGCCCATTCCGTCGAGTGCTGGCGAGACGGCCTGATGGTCGGCGGCCTCTATGGCGTGTCGCTGGGCGCGGCGTTCTTCGGCGAGAGCATGTTCTCAACCGAGCGCGACGCCAGCAAGGTTGCGCTGGCCCATCTGGTGGCGCGACTAAAGGTCGGCGACTATCGGCTGCTCGACACCCAATTCATCACGGATCATCTGCTGCAGTTTGGCGCGGTTGAGATCTCGCGGGCCGACTACAGGCGGCGCTTGGTCAAGGCCTGGCCGGCCCAGGCCGATTTCTACCGCTTCTCGGCCGGCGCGACGGGCGCTGACGTCTTGCAGGCGATCAACCAGGCGTCATAGACCGGATGCTGCAACGGGTTCATGCCCGGCGAGTTGGCGTACATCCAGCCCTTGTAGACCTGACGTCCCGGAGGGGCGACCCGTCCGGCCACAGCCTTGGGCTGGGTGTCGACCATCACATAGGCCGTCGACTCCGGCGCGACCTCGTCAGAAGCCGAAGTTTCGCAAGCCCGGACGGTGAAGATCAGCGTCTTGTAGCGAATGGGCTGACCGAGGGGCGCTTCGAAGCGCATCGTTTCGGTCGTCACCTTGTCCAGCGCCTGGATGATGGCGACCGACGAGCGACCACGCTTGGCAGGTTCAGCAGGTTTGGCGGGTGTGACCGCCTTGGTGGTGGCGGGTTTGGCGACGGGTTGCTGGACCTGGGGATCGGGCTGTGGCGCAGGAACGGCCACGCGCGGCTGGAGCGCATCCGGGGTCGGCGCGACTGGAGCCGCCGGCGCTTGCGGGGCGATCGGCGCGCTCGACTGACGCGCGGAGGCCACGCCCACCGTCGTCAGGCCGATTGCCAGCACTGACGCGCCAAGGATTGTTCCGCGCCGCATCGGGCCTATTCCGGCTTCCAGGGCTGATAGTCGCTGGTCGCCACGGCGCGCTGGCCACCGCGGGTCAGAGAGCCCTTCGGACGCCAGGCGTGAACCGTGCCGGTCAGGTTGGGAATGTGATCCTTTTCCCAGCTGCGGCGGGGCAGCGGGTTCGTGGTCGGCGGCTCGTCGAATGTATAGTGCAGCCAACCGCTCCACTCGGCCGGAACCTTCGAGGCCTCGGCGTAGCCGTCATAGATCACCCAGCGGCGCTTGTGAGCGTCATAGCTGTCGCTTGCGTCGCGGGCTTCAAAGTATCGGTTACCAAAATCGTCCATGCCCACGAACACGCCGCGACGGCCAATGTGGAACCGCTGACCCAGGGTCGCGCCGTTCCACCACGTGAAGATCGCTTTCAGCACTACGTTTGCACCCGAATTTGCAAGGACTTCCCTGTCGCGGCAAACGCGACGAAGCGGCCGGACTATAGGGCGGCCAGCCCGTAGCGTCCAGCATCTGACCCGACCGCATAAATTCAACATCTTGTGGACCGTATGGCGGGTGCCCCCAACATCTATTGAAGGGCGTCTGCCTGCGATCTAGATTGGGCCTCTCTTGGCGCCCAGCCGCGGAATCGCTCATGCGTAGTCAGTCCGGATATGTCGATCAGCCCCTGCGGGCGGAACGACGCGACCTTGAGCGCAGCAACGCGATCGTCGAGGTCCTGGCCCCGTCGACCTGGACTGATGCGCGTGTTGAGGCGTGGCTGGACTGGGCCGGTGAGCCGATCGATCGCGACGCTCCGCTGGGCGGCGGTCCCGCCCGATATGCCGACCGCCTGGCCAAGCTCGGACTGGCCAAGGGCCTGTTCGCGGACGCGGCCGACGCAGGGGCATTCCAGGACGCGCTGCTGGCAACGATGCTGAGTGGCGTCGCCACGCCGACCAAGGCGGTTCAGCCTCTGGACCTCTTGCCCGACATCGCGGAAATCGAGTTCCGACAGGTTGCTGTAGATGAACTGGGTCGGCGGCGAAGCCATGCGCTGTCCCGCAAGGCCGCCGCTCGTCTGGACGCCGCCCTCGCCCAGGTCGGTGACGCCGTCCAACGTTGCCACGGCGACGCTCGGGCTTGCGCAGATCCGCGCAAGAACAGCGCCCTGGCGCGCGCCGCTCGTCGGGCCCGGGATCTCGGCGCCGATGACCGGATGATCTCGGACGCCATTGCGCTTGTCGGCGCGCCCCGGACGCCCCTGGTCGACAGCATCCCTCAGCGAGCAACCCGCATGGTCGCCTCGGGTTCGCGGGCGACGGTTTCGGCCGGAGACGATAACGCCAGCTTCGCCGCCCAGGTCGGCTGGGAAACCAGCGCCCTGACCCTGACCTTGTCGCCGGAAGACGCCGAGTCTCTGTCGAGGGGCGCGGCTTTGGGCGCGGCCATTGACGCCTCCGCCTTTCAGACCGACGAGGCCTTCGACATACAGGGCTTCACCTACGCCGTGCACATCTGGGCGACCGCGCTTGAGATCGAGCGCGGCGATCGCCCCGCCTTGCTGGGACTGGCCGGCGTCGGTGACTGGCTGTTGGCACAAGGGCTTTCGCTGGCGAGCAGCGATGGCCGGGATGGCGCCGCAGCGCTGTGGGCCCTGACCGTCGGCTCGGCCCTGGCGGCCAGCGCCGAAGCCGCCGCGAGCCTGGGCGCAGAGCCGGCCTTTGCTCAGGATCGACAGGTCGTGCTGCGCAGCCTGGCCGAACGACGAGTGCGCGCCGCCGCGCTCCGCTCGCCGCTGGCGTCGGAAGCCGCCACGGCTCTGGCAATGGCCCATGGCCTGGCCAAGAAGCACGGCCTGAGGTCGTGCGCCTTGGTCGCCGCCTTCGACGATCCGGAAGCCGCCCTGCGGCTCGGCGGCCGGCCGATGGGCTGGGCCGGCGTCGCCGCGCCCGTGTCGGCGATCCAGACGGCCGATGGACTCCTGGTGCCTTCTTTCAGCGCAGCGGCGTTCGACTGCCTCTCTGGCGCGAAGGCCGAGATCGACGCTGCTCGCCGCCATGCGCTGGGCCATGGGTCGCTGATCGACTCGCCCGCCATTGATCATGGGATCCTGCAAGCCCGGGGCTTTACGGCCCACGAGATCGAACAGGTCGAGGACGCGCTGCGCTCGGCCGGCGGACTGCGACAGGCTTTCGCGCCGTCGGTTGTCGGCGCGGGTTTCCTCGGCGATGTGCTGGGCGCGCCCTCGCGAGCTCTTGCCCAAGCCGATTTCGACACCCTGGCCTTCGCCGGCTTCTCGCCCGCCGAAATCCTCGCCGCCGAGCACCATGCGCTTGGGACAGGCCTGCTCTCCGATTGCCCGGCCCTTAGCGCCGAAGTCCGGGCCGTATTTCTCTCGGCTGAAGCGCCGGTCCTGGCCGACCGCCTGGCCATGGTCGCCGCTGTAGAGACTTTCGCCTGCCTGCCAGTGGCTGTTGTCCTGCACCTGCCGTTCGACGCCCGGCCGGTTGACGGTGCCCGGCTCCAGGCTTCCGCCGCCCGGGTCGGGGTGCGCGCCTTGCGTCTGCACCGCGCCGATCTGCCGGCTGGTTTCCGCCTGGACCTGCCCGAAGAACCCGTTGAGGCGCCGCGCCAGCCGGCGCGGGACCCGGTGGTTACTGAGCGGATCGTCGAGAAGATTGTTGAGCGCGACCGCTCGCGTCGCAAACTGCCGGATCGTCGCAAGGGCTACATCCAGAAGGCGGCCGTCGGCGGCCACAAGGTCTACCTGCACACCGGCGAATACGATGATGGCGAGGTCGGCGAGATCTTCATCGACATGCACAAGGAAGGCGCCGCCTTCCGCAGCCTGATGAACAATTTCGCCATCGCCGTGTCGCTAGGTTTGCAACACGGCGTGCCGCTGGACGAATTCGTCGACGCCTTCGTCTTTACCCGCTTCGAGCCGGCTGGGCCGGTGACGGGCAACGACTCGATCAAGTCGGCGACCTCGATCCTCGACTATGTGTTCCGCGAGTTGGGGGTTTCGTATCTGGGCCGAGACGATCTGGCCAATGCCGATCCGCAGGAGTTCAATGCCGACGGCCTGGGCCACGGCAAGGCCGATGCGCCCGACCTCGAGTCCGAGCCCCTGCTCGCCAGCAAGTTCATTTCCAAGGGGTTCTCGCGCGGCGCGGCGACAGACAACCTGGTGTTCCTGCCGTTTGGCGGTCGTAAGGCCGAGGAGACCGGACGGGCCACCAGCAGCGAAGCCGACTTCTGCCCGGCGTGTGGCGACATCGCCTTGGCCCAGCGAGGGGCCATAACCGTCTGCGACAGCTGTGGGGCGCAGTCCCACCGTTCGGAACCCGCCACCTGAGCTTGTTCGTCTGGCCTTAAACTTCCGGCGTCATGCTGCTTGCGCCGATACTCGCCAGGATGCGTCTGAAGATGACCCCGATCGCCCGCCTCGCTGCCCTGGCGCTCAGCGCTGCCACCTTGTCCGTCGCCGCGCCGGCCGTGGCGCAGAACCCCAGCAAGATCGCCAAGGTCCGGGCCGGCGCGCACTGCCCGGGCTGCAATCTCTTCCAGGCCGACCTGTCGAACCTGACCCTGCGCGGCGTCAATCTGTCGAAGGCCCGCCTGCGCCAGGCCGATCTTTCCACTGTGGTCATGAACCGCGCCAGATTTGCCGGCGGCGACCTGCGCGACGTCAACGCCTATGGCGGCGTGTTCGGCGGTGCCAGCTTCGCCCGGGCCGACTTGACCCATGCCAGCTTCGTGGGGGCCTTCCTCGAAGGCGCCAGTTTCGCCGGGGCCAATCTGACCGGCGTGAACTTTTCGGGTGCCGAGATGGACCGCGCCACGGGCCTGTCCCAAGGCCAGCTGAGCAGGGCATGCGGCGACGATTCCACCCGTTTGCCGCGCGGGCTTTCCATCCCCGGTTGCCGTTAAGTTGCTGTCATTACCGCGATTTAAGTGGCGCCGGGGCGCTCGCGGCCCCAAATCGTAACTCATGCAGTCGCGTATTGGCTGGTAGGAGATTTCGATGTCCCGCATGGGCGCCTCACTCGCGGTTCTGACGCTGGCCCTCACCGCCTTGGCCGGACAGGCCCAGGCCGGTCCCGAGGACAAGGACGTCGCCCGTCTGGTGTCGTTCGGCGGCATGTGCGTCAGTTGCGAGCTGTCGGGCCGCAAGCTGACCGGCGCCAAGTTCAGCGGCGCCAATTTCGCCAAGGCCATTCTGATCGGCTCTGACCTGCGCGGCGCGGCCTTCTACGGTTCCAACTTCCAGGGCGCCGACCTGACCCGGTCGGACATGCGCGGCGCCGAGATGCGCGGCGCCAATTTCCAGAACGCCATTTTCAGCGACGCCCGCATGTCCGGCATCGAGAGCAGCGGCGCCAACTTCCAGAACGCCAGCCTGCTGCGGGCCGATCTGTCGTCGTCCGAGCTGAACGCCGCCAACCTGATCGGGGCTAACCTCAACAAGGCCAATTTCAGCAACGCCGAGCTGGGCGGCGCCAATCTGGCCAACGTTAACGGCCGCGACGCCACCTTCCGCAACGCCGAGCTCAACGCCGCCAACCTGTCGGGCGGACGCTTCGACGGGGCCGACTTCCGCAACGCCGAGTTCACGGGCGCCGCCCTGCGCGGGGCCACCTTCAACGGCGCCGACTTCCGGGGGGCCGACCTCTCCAACGCCATGCTGGGCGGAGCCGATCTGTCGGGCGCCAGGGGCCTGGACCAAGCCCAGCTGGACGAGACCTGCGGCGACGGCTCCACCCGCCTGCCCCGCGGCCTGTCGCTGCGGTCCTGCCATGGCGACCCCCGCCAGATCCGGGTGATCGTCGACTTCAAGCGCGCCCAGGCCGAGGCCGCCCGCGCCCAGGCCGAGGCCGAAAAGGCCGCATCCGCCTGGGCCGCGCCCCGGCCGCCGAAGCCGCCGGCCCCGCCCAAGCCCCCGAAATACTAGGCTCTACGCGACCCTGAAAACTTCAAAGGCCCCAGTCTCGCGACCGGGGCCTTTTTCTATTCGCGCTACACCTTGATGGGCGGGGCCGAGCGGATGTGCAGTTCCTTGTACTGGCGCTCGGCCGCTTCGGCCGGGGCGTTCATCAGCAGGTCCTGGCCCTGCTGGTTCAGCGGGAAGGCGATGACCTCGCGGATGGCGACCTGCTCGGCCAGCAGCATGACGATCCGGTCGATGCCGGGGGCCAGACCGCCGTGCGGGGGAGCCCCGAAGCGGAAGGCGTTGAGCATGCCGCCAAACTGCTCTTCCACCACCTCGGCGCCATAGCCGGCCACGTCGAAGGCCTTGAGCATGATCTCGGGCTTGTGGTTGCGGATCGCGCCCGAGCACAGCTCATAGCCGTTGCAGACGATGTCGTATTGATAGGCGCGGATTGTCAGCGGGTCCTGGGTCTCCAGGGCCTCCAGACCGCCCTGCGGCATCGAGAACGGGTTGTGCGAGAAGTCGACGCGCTTTTCGTCCTCGTTCCACTCGAACATCGGGAAGTCGACGATCCAGCAGAACTTGAACTGGTTCTCGTCCACCAGCTTCAGCTCGGTCCCGACGCGGGTGCGGGCCAGGCCGGCGAACTTGGCGAAGGTCGACGGCAGACCGGCCACGAAGAAGGCGGCATCACCTTGGCCGAGACCGAGCGACTTCATCAGGAAGTCCGTCGGCTCCTGCCCAAGATTCTTGGCGATCGGGCCGCCCCACGCCCCCTGATCTTCAGACCAGAAAATGTAGCCTAGACCGGGCTGGCCTTCACCTTGCGCCCAGGAGTTCATGCGATCGCAAAAGGCGCGGCTTCCACCGGTCGGAGCCGGGATCGCCCAAACAGCGTTCTTCTCGTCCGAGCCCAGGATCTTGGCGAACAAGCCAAATCCACCGGTCCGGAAGTGAGCCGACACGTCCTGCATCTTGATCGGGTTGCGGGTGTCGGGCTTGTCGCTGCCGTACCACTTCATCGACTGGGCGTAGGTCAGGCGCTCGAAGCCGGCGTGCTCCAGCGTCGCGCCAAAATCGTTGGTGAAGGTATGGGCGCCCGAAATCGGCGACACCGGCTTGCCGCCCGAAAACTCCTCGAACACGCCGTGCATCACCGGCTCGATGGCCGCGAACACGTCTTCCTGGGTGACAAAGCTCATCTCGATATCGAGCTGGTAGAATTCCAGCGAGCGGTCGGCGCGCAGGTCTTCGTCGCGGAAGCACGGGGCGATCTGGAAATAGCGGTCAAAGCCCGAGACCATCAGCAGCTGCTTGAACTGCTGCGGGGCCTGGGGCAGCGCATAGAACTTGCCCGGATGCAGACGCGAGGGCACCAGGAAGTCGCGCGCGCCTTCCGGCGACGAGGCCGTCAGGATCGGGGTCTGGTATTCCAGAAAGCCCTGCTCGACCATGCGGTGACGGATCGAGTGGATCACCTTGCTGCGTAGCACGATGTTCTTGTGCAGGGTCTCGCGACGCAGGTCGAGATAGCGGTGCTTGAGGCGGATTTCTTCGGGATAGTCCGGCTCGCCAAACACCGGCAGCGGCAGCTCGGCGGCCTCGCTCAGCACCTCGACGGCGGTGACATGGATCTCGATCGCGCCGGTTGGCAGGTTGGGGTTCACGGCCGCTGCGTCGCGGGCCAGCACCTTGCCGTCGACCTTGATCACGCTCTCGGCGCGCAGGCGCTCGACGATGTCAAAGCCCGGGGTCTCGGGGTGCAGCACCAGCTGGGTCAGGCCGTAATGGTCGCGCAGGTCGATAAAGACCAGGCCGCCATGATCGCGCTTGCGGTGGATCCAGCCCGAGACCCGCACCTCGGCGCCGGTGTCGGTGGCGCGCAGGGCGCCGCAGGTGTGGGTGCGGTAGGCGTGCATGGTCGTCATGAACAGGTCTTCGAAAGTGGCGGAAACGCGTTGATTTGCAAGGCGCGGAAAGGCGCATGAGGGGGCGGATATGTCAAGGATTCTGCGGCTGCGCACCAGATCCTCCCCCTCTGGGGAAGGTGGCCCGAAGGGCCGGAGGGGGCCATCTGGGCGAACGCCGCATTAGCCCCCTCAGTCGCTCCGCGACAGCTCCCCCAGAGGGGGAGCATCTAACCGCCGCACACGGCTCCGCACCCCCGCGCTTTCGCTGCGATGGCGATGGAAAGGGTCGCGGAGCGTCCGGGCTCGCCCGGAGGAAAATAGAGATTACCGTTTCGACGAAGCCGTCCGCTCCGCGTGATCGTTTTCCCTCAGGCCGGGCAGCTTGGGCCTTGTCAGCCCTCCACCCCGCACGGTCATCCCTGGTCCTGGGCCTTGGACGGCGTATCCTCGCGGACCGCCGCCGGTCTCCAGTCGTCCGGAGCCGCTTTAACCTTCGGGCGGTCGGGCCTTCCAGCGTGAAGGTCCCCGGCGGGCAAGTTTAAGATCCTCGCCCACTGTTTCATGTAACCCGGCACATCCGCGGCCATCGCCACGCACCGCCTTCGACTCCCGCTCGATCACCCCCCGCCGCCGCAATGGTCGCTGGCCTTGCGCCCTTTCCTCGCGACGAGGTGGGACAAGAATACGGGAGGTTTCAGCGCGTCTGATAAGTTTGCTGAACGCCCGTGCCAGTCCCCTTCCTTCGACCCTCTCCCAGAGGGTAGAGGGCGGGGTCCACGCTTGCGTGGGAGGGTGAGGGTTTACACCGTCAACCGTTGTCGCACTTGGGGCCGTGCCCTGTTCGGAAGGGCTTCGCAAACCCCTCACCCTCCCACCGCTACGCGGCGGGCCACCTCTCCCTCTGGGAGTGGGTTTCTAATCCCCATCCCCATCGGGGGACGGCGCGATTGCAATGCCCGTGGCGGGGCCCGTGCTCGCCCCCGCCTCGCGCATCCGGTAGGCCATCACCGCCGTCTGCCCCAGGCTCTCGACCAGCCGCCAGTTGACGATGGCCCCGACCGGCGCGCCGACCACCGGCAGCAGCTGGGCCAGTTTGGCCAGGTCGATATGGTCGCGATACTGCTGCTGGAAGGCTCGCCAGTCGAAGGCCTCCAGCCTGTCGGGACGCTCGCCTCCCCACCTTTCTGGACGCCGGGCGTCCCAGTCGTCCATCGCCGCCAGCACCCGGGCCCGGTGCGTCGCGTCCGAAAAGGCCAGCTCGAAGATGTGCAGGATATAGAGCCGCTCATCCAGGTCGGTCCCGTCATGGCCGAAGATGGCGGCGATCTCGAACAGCAGCTTGATCTTGAAGCTCATCAGCAGCGGGAAGTCGGCCGCCGCCAGCAGGAAG
>JANOSS010000187.1:0-11867 GCA_031415995.1 Caulobacter sp.
GCTCATGCCCCAGACCTTCTCGGTGTAGGTCTTGAAGAAGATCGAGAACAGCTTCTCGCCGAACTGGTTGCGCACCCACTGGTGGAAGGTGGTCGGATCCTTGATCGGACGCGCCTTGGCCCAGCCGAACGAGGCCATGCACTGGGTCGCCGTCCAGACGCCGAGATTGGCCAGGGCCTCGAAGGCCTTCAGCGGATAGGCGTAGAACTTTTCACGGTAATAGATGCGCGACAGGCGCGGCCGGTCGATGAAGTCGTCGGGCAGGATCTCGTTCCAGAGGTCGACCACCTCCTTGGACTTCGAGAAGAACCGGTGGCCGCCGATGTCGAACTTGAAGCCCTTGTAGTCGACGGTGCGGCTGATGCCGCCCACATACACAGGGTCCATCTCCAGCACGGTCACGCCCCGCCCGGCCTTGGCCAGGGTATAGGCGGTCGTCAGGCCCGCAGGGCCGGCTCCGATCACCAGGGTTTCGACGTGCTGGGCCATGTCCATTTCCAATCCCGTTTGCGAGGGCAGGATGGCGATGCTTGGTTAAGGCCGGGTCGCGAGGCGTGGTGAATCGCCGTTAATTGTGAAT
Source organism: Caulobacter sp. (assembly GCA_031415995.1). Classification (GTDB taxonomy): domain Bacteria; phylum Pseudomonadota; class Alphaproteobacteria; order Caulobacterales; family Caulobacteraceae; genus Caulobacter. Next base: position 581 of record JANOSS010000187.1, read on the forward strand.
GGGCGACGATGGGTCGCGCCGGCGGCGGGACACGGCTTCGCCGCTTCACGCGGTGGACCGCTGAAGAGATGGGAAGGGTCGCGGAGCGTCCGGGCCTCGCCCGGATGAGGGTTTGTATAAGTACCGTTTCGACGAAGACAGACGCTCCGCGTGATCTGCTTCCAGAAGCCTTCGAGGCGCGGGGTTTTAACCCGCTCTCGACGTTCGGCCTCCGGCGGGCGGAGAGGTAGCGAACCTCGTCCGGACCGCATGGGCGATTTCAGCCCATGCCTGCTGCGTTCATCGAACCCTCGCCGCCCCAATGGGGAAGATCTGGGTTTTCGTCCCGATGTTTCAGGGAGCCCGTCCAGATCAGTCACGAGGGCGGTCAATTCAATGACCCCCGACGAGCGCTTCCCGCTCGATCACCCCTGACAGCCGTCGCTGGTCGCCGGCCGGACGCCCTTCCCGTGCTGTCAGGTGAGATTGATTATGCGGGCGGTTTCAGCGCGTCTGATGAGCGCGATCAATTATTTTACAAGCCATTGATCTGGCTAGGGTTTGTTTCGAATAGAGCGGGAATTGAGCGCGGCCTATCCCCATAACCCAACCCTCTTCCAAAAGGAGGGTGAGGGGTTACGGTGTTCGACGGCGTGCCGGCACGCCGGCTACCGGTGTAACCCCTCATCCTCCCACGCCTACGGCGCGGGCCCCTCCTTCTCCCTCAAGGAGAAGGGTTCAATCACGCCCCCGCACCCTTCGCGCCGAAGGGAGCCATCCTTAAATCTCACGGCGAGACGATCGCCGGACTGGAAAGGTCTCTCAAGGACGACGCTTTCGCGTCGCCGCGCCGCGGCGGCCCAGAGGGCCGTCCTTGACAGACCTTTCCAGTCCGGCACGCTGCAGCCTCCAAGAGATTTAAGGATGAGCGGGACGCGGGGCGTCCGCTTGTGGGCGATGAGGCAAGAAGCACTTCCGACCCAGCCCGCCCGCTTCTAGCGTGCGCTCTCAGAACCAGCTGATTGGTTTTGCTCGAGTGCGGTCAAAAGCACGCTCAATTGGGTCAGATTTAGCTCGCCCATATTAACGCACCATCGCTTGTCTTCGAAATGCACACAAAATTGCGGCCAGCCAGAGCCTTCCAAAATCTCGATGCGGCCCTTGGAAATGGGGACAGACCACCAACGAACGAACAATCTGTGCATTGTCAGCGTGCCATCCGCGAGCACCAGCCTTACCGTCGCCAGATAGGCAATCACGAAGCCAAAGATGGCGACAACGCCCAATGCGGCGGGCTCGCCGGTAAAGGCTAGCCAAAGAAAAAACAGTATGAAGGGTAGAAATACGATCGGAACTAATACCGTTGAGCCAAAGCTCGGACCGACGTTGATCAATTCGGCCTCCTTTTTGCGCGCCAGTCCCACACCCTACACCGCCAGCGCGTCCCGCTCCCACGCCAGATACTCCGGCGTCGCCAGCAACCGATCACAATACGCCTGCGCCGGCCCCGCATCGCCGTAGTCGCCCAGCCTGATCCCGTAGGTCGCAAACCGCGTCGCTACCGGGGTGTAGAACGCGTCGGCGATGGACCACGCGCCCAGCAGGAACGGCCCGCCCGAGCGCTCCAGCAGCTGGTTCCAGCGCGCCGCGATCTTGCGGATGTCCTTCTGGGCCGCCTCGGACAGGTCGATGACCTTGTCGCGGGTCTCCAGCTCCATCGGGCACTCGGTGCGCAACGCGCCGAAGCCCGAATGCATCTCGGCCGCCACCGAACGGCCCAGAGCCCGCAACGCCTTGTCGGCCGGCCACAACCCGGCGTCCGGATAGGCCTCGTGCAGATATTCGCAGATGGCCAGCGAGTCCCACAGCACCAGGTCGCCGTCCTTCAGCGCCGGCACAAGGTGGCTGGGCGAGTGCTTGCCGATCTCTTCGGACAGCCCGACCTGGCGCAGCTGGATCAGGGTCTCCTCGAACGCAGCGCCGGTGTGCTTGAGCGCCAGCCAGGGGCGCATCGACCAGCTGGACCATTTGCGGGTGCCGATGACAATTTCCATGACGCGTATTCCCTGACGGCAGATGGCGGGTAGCCATTCCGATTAGCCTGCGTCTAAAGTCGCCACAACAATTAGAACAACTGTTCGAGGGAGAGCGTCCATGGCAGATACGGCCACACCGTCGCCGGTTATCAACCCCGTTTCGGCCGGCTATCGCCGCTACGCCCTGTGGGTGCTGCTGATCATCTACACCCTCAACTTCCTGGACCGGCAGGTGGTCAATATCCTGGCCGAGCCGATCAAGGCCGAGCTTGGCCTGGCCGACTGGCAGCTGGGCATGATGACCGGCCTGGCGTTTGCGATCTTCTATACCGTGCTGGGCATCCCCATCGCCCGGCTGGCCGAGACCAAGAACCGCCCGATGATCATCGGCATCTCTGTGGCCGTCTGGAGCGGCTTCACCGTGCTGTGCGGCTTCAGTCAGAACTTCTGGCAGCTGATCCTGGCCCGCATCGGGGTCGGGGTCGGCGAGGCCGGCTGCACCCCGCCCGCCCATTCGTTGATCAGCGACTATGTGCCCCGGGAAAAGCGGGCCAGCGCCATAGCCTTCTATTCCATCGGCACGCCGCTGGGCACCCTGGCCGGCATGGCCATGGGCGGGCTGGTGGCCGACGCCTATGGCTGGCGGGTCGCCTTCATGGTGGCCGGCGCGCCGGGGATCATCTTCGCCCTGATCGCGGCCTTCACCCTGATCGAGCCGCGCCGCCAGCTGGCCGCCGACATCGCCGCCCGCGCGGCTTCACAAATCAGCTTCAAGGCCGCACTGGCGGTTCTGGCCACCAAGAAGACCTTCTGGCTGGTGGCCCTGGCCGCCTCGATCAAGGCCTTCATCGGCTATGGACATGCGCCCTTCACCGCCTCGTTCTTCTTCCGCAACCACACGGTCGAACTGGCGGAGCTGGCGGCGATGTTTGGCCTCAAGTCCACCGGCTTCCTGGGTCTGGCCCTGGGCCTGATCGGCGGCACCGCCGGGGTAATCGGGGCCTGGCTGGGCGGGGTTCTGGCCGACCGACTGGGGGCCAAGGACCTGCGGGCCTATGTCATCGTTCCAGCGGTCGCGTCTCTGATCGCCATCCCGTTCTACATCCTGGCCATCAACCTGCCGAGCGCCATGCCGGCCCTGCTGATGCTGACCATCCCGACCCTGCTGGGCACCCTGTGGTACGGCCCGGTCTATGCCACGGCGCAAAGCATCGTGAACCCGGCGATGCGGGCGACGGCTGCGGCGGTGCTGCTGCTGATCATCAACCTGATCGGTCTGGGGCTGGGCCCTCTGGGCGTCGGCGCGCTGAGCGACTTCTTCGCCGGGCCGATGGGCATGGGCGCCGCCGAAGGTGTCCGCTGGGCCCTGATCGTCTCGACCCTGATGGGCCTGGGCGCCTTCGCCCTGTTCTGGCAGGCCCGAAAGACGATCCGCGAGGACATGGAAGCCTAGAACAAAGGTCGCCATGATTGCATCATGTCGTTTGCTCTAGTTTCTTGTTTTGACGCGTTATTTCGGCGGCGAACCGGTATCCACTTCGCCGAATAACGCTCTAGATTTTCCTGACGTTTCCCTTCCCCCTGCAAAGGGGGAAGGGCTTCTGGAACACCTCGGCAAATGCCGCTGGCGCTGCGACTTCCGTTACGTCTACAGTCCCCTCAATAATTAGAACAAGTGTTTGAAGGGAGAGCGCCAGCATGGCAGACGCGATTGCGTCCAGCGGAACAAAACCGCTGTATTCCAACGGCTACAAGGCCACGGTGCTGGGGTTGCTGCTCGCCACCTACACCTTCAACTTCATTGATCGGACGATCATCGCCACGATCGGTCAGGCCATCAAGGTCGACCTGGAACTGACCGATACCCAGCTGGGCCTGTTGGGGGGGCTGTATTTCGCCCTGCTCTATACGATCCTGGGCATTCCCATCGCGCGGCTGGCCGAGCGCTTCAATCGCGTGACGATCATCTCGGTGTCGTTGGTGATCTGGTCGGGCTTTACCGCCCTGTGCGGCAGCGCGGCCAGCTTCGCCCAACTGGCCGCCTATCGCTTCGGGGTCGGCATCGGTGAGGCGGGCTGCTCGCCCCCCAGCCACTCGCTGATCAGCGACTATTACGCGCCCAAGCAGCGGGCCACGGCCCTGTCGATCTATTCGTTCGGCATTCCGCTGGGCACCATGTTCGGCGCGGTGGCGGGCGGCTGGCTGGCCCAGGAGTTCAGCTGGCGCGTGGCCTTCGTGATCGTCGGCCTGCCGGGCATCCTGCTGGCGATCATCGTCAAGCTGGTGGTCAAGGAACCGCCGCGCGGTCATTCGGAGATGAAGGAGCTGCCGCTCGAGGCTGAAGACCTCGTCGTCGAACCGGCCAAACCCGCCTTCTCGATGGCCAGCGAGTTCAGCGAAATGTGGGCCGTGACCAAGGTGCTGTTCGGCAAGTGGCCGGTGCTGCACATGGTGCTGGGCGTGACCATCGCCTCGTTCGGCTCCTATGGTTCCGGGGCCTTTGTGCCCTCATACTTCGTGCGGGCCTTTGGCCTGGATCTGGCGCAGGTCGGGCTGATCACCGGTCTGATCGGCGGCTTCTCGGCTGGGGTCGGCACCCTGGTCGGCGGCTTCCTCAGCGACTGGGCCGGCAAGAAGAGCGCCAAGTGGTACGCCCTGACGCCCGCCATCGGCCTGACGATCTGCACGCCGATCTACATCCTGGCCTATCTGCAGCCGACCTGGCAGACCACGGCCCTGATCCTGCTGGTCCCGGGCATCTTCCACTATGTGTACCTGGCCCCGACCTTCGGGGTGGTTCAGAACTCGGTGGATCCGCGTCGCCGGGCCACGGCGACGGCCATCCTGTTCTTCTTCCTCAACCTGATCGCCCTGGGCGGCGGGCCGGTGTTCACCGGCTGGCTGATCGACCATATGGCGCAGTACAACTTCAATACGCCTGACGCCGGCGGCCTGATCGCTTCGCTGTTCGGCTCATTTGGTCTGCCCGACACGGCTGTGAACTTCGCGGCGAGCTGCCCCGGCGGCGTCGCGCCCAAGGGTTCGCCCGTCGAACTGGTCGACCAGTGCCGCACCACCCTGGCCCTGGCCAGCCAGCAGGGCATCATCGTCTCGCTGTGCTTCTATGCCTGGGCCGGTCTGCACTACGCCCTGGCCGCGATCGGCATGGTCAAGCACATGCAGGAACGGGCGGTGGCCCAGGCCTAAAACAACTTGTCATCCCGGAAGCCTCGTAGAGGCTGTCCGGGACCCAGGGGCCGGCGCACTGCGGTTGCCCCTGGGTCCCGGCTCTCCGCTTCGCTGCGGCCGGGATGACAAGTTTTTTGTGACGTCATGCCGTCACCACCCGCCCCTCGCGGACCACTACCGGCCAGGGCGACAGCTTGGCCCCCACGCAGGGACCGCCGACGCAGGTCCCCGCCTCGACCGTGAACATCGCTCCGTGCCAGGAGCAGGCGATCAGCCCGCCGTCTGGCGTCAGATACTGGTCAAGCTGTTGGGCCAGCGGCAGACCGGCATGCGGGCAGCGGTCGACATAGCCGAACACCGCCTCGCCCCGCCGGACCACGAAGCCATGGAAGCGCTTGTCGCCGATCTGCAGCACATAATTGCGCGCCGCGCCGTCGGCGATCAGGTCGAGCGGACCCAGACTGATCCCGGCCCGCGTCGCCCAGACCCGTCCGGCCGCTTCGACCTGTTCGCCTTCTGGACTCAAACCCGCTCGACCGTCTGCTCGATGGCCCCGAAGATCGTGTGGCCCTTGGCATCCTTCATCTCGATCCGGACGGTGTCGCCGCCCAGCAGGAACGGCGTGCTGGCCTTGCCGTGGACCAGGGTCTCGACGGTGCGCAGTTCGGCCAGACACGAATAGCCCAGGCCGCCCTCGGCGACCGGCTTGCCCGGCCCCTGGTCGGCGCCGCGATTGCTGACCGTGCCCGAGCCGACGATGGTGCCGGCCGCCAGGCCGCGGGTCTTGGCGGCATGCGCCACCAGGGTCCCGAAGTCGAAGGTCATGTCGACCCCGGCGTCGGCCTTGCCGAAGTCATCGCCGTTCAGGCTGACCAGCAGGGCGCCGTGCAGCTTGCCATCCTTCCACGCGTCGCCCAGCAGGGCCGGCGTGACGGCGACCGGCGAGAAGGCGCTGGCCGGCTTGGACTGCACAAAGCCGAACCCCTTGGCCAGCTCGGCCGGGATCAGGTTGCGCAGCGATACGTCATTGCACAGCATCACCAGACGGATGGCGGCCAGGGCCTCCTCCCGGGTCGCGCCCAGCGGCACGTCGCCGACGATCACGGCGATCTCGCCTTCCAGGTCGCAGCCCCAGGCGGCGTCGGCCAGCGGGATGTCCTCGCGCGGGCCCAGAAAGCCGTCGGAGGCCCCCTGGTACATCAGCGGATCGGTCCAGAAGGTCTCCGGCATCTCAGCGCCGCGCGCCTGCCGCACCAACTGCACGTGGTTCACATAGGCGCTGCCGTCCAGCCACTGATAGGCGCGGGGCAAGGGACTCTCGGCCTCATGCTCGTGGAAGCGCTCCTTGGGAACGCCGCCGTGCTCCAGGCTCTCGGCCAGGCCGCGCAACAAAGCCTCGCAACGCCCCCAGTCATCCATCGCCGCCTGCAGGGTCGGCGCGATCGTCGCCGCGTCGGTAAACCAGGCCAGGTCGTTGGAGACCACCACCAGACGGCCGTCGCGGCCGCCCTTGAGAGACGCAAGCTTCATGGGCGCTTCCTCATTATCGTTATCGTTATGGCAGGACGGCCTTGGGGAAGCCCGACCAGCAGGCATCATAGTCGGCCTGAAGTGCGCAATGCTCCAGAGCAAATCGCGTGGGGCGGAGCACCCATCGGCTTTCAAACATGAAGGCCATCGTGTTCTCGATCCTGTGCGGCCTCAGATCGGCCGCCACCGCGCCCTGCCAGCTGGGCAGATCGGGGCCGTGATCGCTCATGGCGTTGTGCAGGCTGGCCCCACCAGGCGAGAAGCCTCTGGACTTGGCGTCATAGGCGCCGTGCACCAGGCCCATGAACTCGCTCATCACGTTGCGGTGGAACCAGGGCGGCCGGAACGTGTGCTCGGCCACCATCCAGCGCGGCGGAAAGATCACGAAGTCGCAATTGGCCGTGCCGGGGATCTCGCTGGGCGAGGTCAGCACCGTGAAGATCGACGGATCCGGATGGTCGAAGCTGACCGTATTGATCGTGTTGAAACGAGAGAGGTCGTACTTGCAAGGCGCGAAATTACCGTGCCAGGCGACCACGTCCAGCGGGCTGTGATCCCACTGCGACGACCAGAGGGCCCCCTGGAACTTCTGGATCACCTGCGTCGGGGCATCCACATCCTCGAAGGCTGCGACCGGCGTTTCGAAGTCGCGCGGATTGGCCAGGCCGTTGGAGCCGATCGGCCCAAGGTCGGGCAGCTTGAAGGCCGCGCCATAGTTCTCGCAGACATAGCCTCGTGAGGGCCCCTCGACCTCGACCCGGAAGCGCACGCCGCGCGGGATCAGGGCGATCTCGCCGGGGCCGGCGGTCAGGACGCCCAGCTCGGTGACCAGGGTCAGCACGCCCTGCTGCGGCACGATCAGCAGCTCGCCGTCGGCGTCCTGGAACACCCGGTCCGTCATGGACGTGTTGGCCAGATACAGGTGGATGCCGATCCCGGCCTGGGTCGCCACGTCGCCATTGCCGGCCAGGGTCAGCAGGCCGTCGACGAAATCGGTCGGCGCGTCGGGGATCGCGATCGGGTCCCAGCGCAGGCGATCCGGCGTTACCGGCCCCTCGAACGGCCCGCTGGCCAGGGTCGGCTGGGCATAGGGCTCATAGCGGCCGTGGCCGGCGCTGGGCCGCAGACGGTAGAGCCAGCTGCGGCGGTTCTCGTGGCGGGGCGCCGTGAAGGCCGCGCCCGACAGCTGCTCGGCATAGAGGCCGAACGGAACCTTCTGCGGCGAGTTCTGGCCGACCGGCAGGGCGCCGGGCACGGCCTCTGTGGCGAAGTGGTTGCCGAAGCCGGATTGGTAGCGGAGGTCCATGCGCGTTACCGTGACCCTCTGGCCATCATTGTCTTGTCATCCCGGAAGCCTCGCAGAGGCTGTCCGGGACCCAGGGGCGGCCACGCCGCGTTCGCCCAGTCCCCTGGGTCCCGACTCTACGCTACGCTTCGGCCGGGATGACAAGGAAGGGGAATTTGGCGGAAGGCCTAGGCCTCGACCGTGATCACGCCGCGGCGGATCTGGTCCAGCTCGATGCTCTCGAACAGGGCCTGGAAGTTGCCGTTGCCGAAGCCCTCATTGCCCTTGCGCTGAATGACCTCGAAGAAGATCGGGCCAAACAGGTTTTCGGTGAAGATCTGCAGCAGCAGGCCTTCCTCGCCGACATTGCCGTCCAGCAGGATGCGGTTCTTGCGCAGGCGCGCCAGATCCTCACCGTGGCCGGGTACGCGCTTGTCGACCAGCTCGTAATAGGTCTCGATGGTGTCCTGCAGCTTCACGCCCCGGGCGCGCAGCTTTTCGACGGTGTCGTAGATGTCGGGCGTGGTCAGGGCCAGATGCTGGATGCCCTCGCCATTGTACTGGCGAATGAATTCCTCGATCTGGCTGTGGTCGTCCTGGCTTTCGTTGAGCGGGATGCGGATGGCCTTGTCGGGCGCGATCATAGCCTGGCTGAACAGGCCCGTGGCCTGACCCTTGATGTCGAAATACTTCTGCTCCTCGAAGCCGAAGACATCGCGATAGAAGGTCGACCAGGTGCTCATCTGGCCACGCTTGACGTTGTGGGTCAGGTGGTCGAGCAGATCCAGGCCGACATTGTTCTTGGCCTCGGCCTCTGCGGCGCCGGGAACCTGGTCCCAGCTGTCATAGATCGTGCCCGGATCGCCGGCGCGCTCGACCAGATACAGCATCGAACCGCCGATGCCTTCCAGCACCCGTGCGCCCTCGCCCAGCAAGCTCTTGCCGGCGTCAGCGGCGACAGCCCCGCGCTTCAGCGCCTCGGCATAGGCGGCTTCCACATTCTCGACGCGGAAGGCCATGCCGTTGGCCGACGGGCCGTGGGCGGCGCGGAACTCGGCGACCTGGCCGGTCGTCTCTTCATTGACCAGCAGGTTGATGCGGCCCTGCTTGTAGCGGGTCACGGCCTTGGTCGGGTGCGTGCTGGCCGGCACGAAGCCCAGGGCCTCGAACAGCGCCTTCATGGCGGCGGGATCGGGGCTGGTGAACTCGACGAACTCGAAGCCGTCGAGGCCCAATGGATTTTCGGGGGTCATGGACATCAGGTCTCTCCGAAGCTCAGCTGGCCAGCGCGGCCGGCAGGGCGGCGATCAGGCGGTCGTTGTCGGCCGGACGGCCGATGGTGATGCGAACCCAGCCGCCGGCCACAGGGGTCGGGCGGATGATAAGCCCTTCCTGCAACAGGCGCGCGGTCGTGGCTTCCGGACCGGCCGGCGAGCGCAGAAACACGAAATTGGCCTCGCTCCTGGTGCGCTCGATGCCCATGGCGTCCAGCGCCGCCTCGACTCGGCCGCGCTCGGCGATGGTCAGGGCCACGGTGCTTTGCAGGTGTTCCACATCAGCCAGGGCGGCCTGGGCGGCGGCCTGGCTGACCGAGGTCACGTTGAAGGGGGGCCGCAGGCGATCCAGATAGCCCACCAGCTGCGCCGACGAGGCGATGCCATAGCCCACCCGCAGGCCGGCCAGGCCATAGGCCTTGGAGAAGGTGCGGGCCGACACCCAAGGACCGCCCCAGGCGTCCAACAGGGCGAAGGTATTGAAGGCCTCGTGATATTCGCGATAGGCCTCGTCCACGAACACCATCGTCGACCTCGGCGTGACCGCCAGGATCTCGCCGATATCGACGCCGGTCAGGGCGTTGCCGGTCGGATTGTTGGGCGTGCACAGGACCAGCAGCTTGGGCCCCTTGGCCGCCTCGACCTTGAAGGCCTCGATATCAAGATCGAAATTGGCCAGGCGCGGCACGTCGACGATGGTCGCCTCGGCGCACTTGGCGAAGATCTCGTAGGCCGGGAAGGTCGGGGTCGACAGCAGGATCGTCTCGCCCGGCGCGATGACGGCGCGGAACAGATAGTCGATCAGGGCTTCGGAACCGGGCGACACCACGATCCGCGCCGGGTCGACCGACAGGTGCGAGCCCAGGGCGGCGCGCAGGGTCTCGCAATAGGGGTCTGGATAGATCTCGGGCGAGGCCAGGGCCGCCTGGACGGCGGCGGCGACCGTGGGGCTGGCGCCCAGCAGGTTTTCGTTGCTGGCCAGCTTGGAGAAGGTGTCGCGGCCGGTGCGCCGACCGGCCTCGGCCAGGGTCATGCCGGACCTGTAGGCCTGAACGGTTTCCAGCGCCGCGCGAACGGGCGACGGGATGGCCGAAGCCAGGGGCTTCTGGTCGACAACCAGCATGAGAACCGCTCCTCGAATGAACAGCGGTCAGGATAGCGCGGAGAGAAAGTCAGAACCTGTCGATGATGACCAATAGACCATCCTCGTAGGTCACATTATGCCAATAAACTTCGCACAGACGGCCAATCGTGTCGCCCCGGGCAAAGCCCTGGGACCGCGAAAAGCCCGGCGCCTTGGGCGGCCCCGGCTCGGCGCGCGTCGGGCTCCGGCCGGCTGACGGATTCTAGTCCAGAAAATCCAGCGGCAGGGCCGGTGAGTCCTTGATCGTCTCCAGCACGAAGCTGGACTGGATGCCCTTGACCGCCGGCATCTTCAGCAGGCGCTTCATCGTAAACTCGGCATAGGCGTCGAGATTGGGGGCCAGCACGCGCAGCAGATAGTCATAGCTGCCGGTCATGGCATAGCAGCCGACCACCAGGGGCTCGCGCAGCACGGCTTCCTTGAAGGCTTCGGCGGCGGTTTCGCTGTGGCGATCAACCTGAACCTCGACATAGGCCAGCAAGTCCAGACTGGCCTTGCGGCGATCCAGCAGCGCCACATAGCCGCAGATCAGGCCCGAGGCCTCCAGCTGCTTGACGCGGCGCAGGCAGGGGCTGGGCGAAAGCCCGACCCGCTCGGCCAGATCAACATTCGAGATCTTGCCGTCCTGCTGCAGGATCTCGAGGATTTTTCGGTCGGCGCGGCTGAGCTTCATGTGACCTGTTTGGGTGAAGAATTGGCAGGATGTGCCAAGTCTATAGCAGATAGCAGATGCTCCCCCTCTGGGGGAGCTATCGCGGAGCGACTGAGGGGGCCGTCGCCGCCATCTCAGAGCTAGCCCCCTCCGGCCCTCCGGGCCACCTCCCCCAGAGGGGGAGGTGGCCCGGAGGGC
>JANOSS010000188.1:0-49062 GCA_031415995.1 Caulobacter sp.
CGGCGAGGACGAGGCCCTGTCCATGGCCCTGCGTCGCGCCGAGACCATCGGCCGGCCGGTGGGGGAGGCGGGGTTCCTTGAGGATCTGGAGCGCCGGTCAGGCCGCTCGCTCAGCCCCGCCAAGCGGGGACCACGGCCGAAGCGGGGATTAAGTGCACTGTCACCGTAATCGTAATCCGTAATCCCACCGTAATCCGCGTAATCCAAAGGATACCGCCACAGCCGTAAGCCGGGACTGCGGGGGCAATGGCTGTGCCGGCGCCTCCCCCGGTCGCCGTTCACCGCAATCCGACCTCTCGACAAGCGCCGTCTATGAGGTGAAACATCCCGCCTCTTGACCGCGAGGCGCACGCTTGCGGACTGCATTGGGGTGTTTTGTGAGAACCTTGTTCTTTTCCGTATCGCTGATGGCCCTGGCTGCCACGACCGCCGTCGCCCAGACCCTGCCGCAGCCTTCGGCCCCGACCCCGGCCATCGCGGCCGCGCAGGACATTCCCTATCCGGGCACGCTGAAGCTTTCGGTCGACGCCACCGACCTGGCGCGCAAGATCTTCGAGATCCGCCAGACCATGCCGGTGGCCAAGCCCGGCAGGTTCACGATCCTCTATCCGCAGTGGGTTCCGGGCGGTCACTCGCCGCGCAATGACATCGACAAGCTCGCCGGGCTGGTGATCACCGCCAATGGCCAGCGCCTGGCCTGGACCCGCGACCTGGTCCAGGTCTTCGCCTTCCATGTCGAGGTTCCTGAAGGCGTTTCGGAGCTGCAGCTGAGTTATCAGTTCCTGTCGCCGGTCGAGGCCCGGGTCGGGCGGATCGTGATGACGCCCGACATGCTGAATCTGCAATGGCTGCAGATGGGCTTCTATCCGGCCGGCTATTTCACCCGCCAGATCCCGGTCGAGGCCAGCGTCAAGCTGCCGGAAGGCTTCAAGTTCGCCTCTGCCCTGGAGGTGGCCAAAACCGAAGGCCAGACCACGACCTTCAAGGTCACCCCGTTCGAGACCCTGGTCGACTCGCCGATGTTCGCCGGCCGTTATTTCAAGACCGTCGAGCTGGATCCAGGCGGCCGTGCGCCGGTGCGCCTGAACCTGATGGCCGACAAGCCCGAGCTGCTGGAGTTCAAGCCCGAGCACATCCAGGCCCACAAGGACCTTGTCCAGCAGGCCTACAAGCTCTATGGCTCGCACCATTACGACCACTATGACTTCCTGGTCGCCCTGTCGGACCAGCTGGGCGGCATCGGCCTGGAGCATCACCGCTCCAGCGAAAACCGCGTCGCGCCGAAATATTTCACCGAGTGGGACAAGACCTATGTCGGCCGCGACCTGCTGCCCCACGAGTTCACCCACTCGTGGAATGGCAAGTTCCGCCGCGGGGCCGATCTGTGGACCGCCACCCTCAACGAGCCGATGCGCGACAGCCTGATGTGGGTCTATGAGGGCCAGACCCAGTACTGGGGCGGGGTGCTTTCGGCGCGCTCCAACCTGCATACCAGGCAGCAGAGCCTGGACGCCCTGGCCATGACGGCGGCGCTCTATGACACCCGGCGCGGCCGCGACTGGCGCAGCGTGGCCGACACCACCAACGACCCGATCATCGCCATGCGCAAGCCGTTGTCGTGGGTCAGCTACCAGCGCAGCGAAGACTACTATTCGGAGGGCCAGCTGGTCTGGCTCGATGCCGATACGCTGATCCGCGAGAAGACCGGCGGCAAGAAGTCGCTGGACGACTTCGCCAAGGCCTTCTTCGGCGTCGACAACGGCTCCTATGTGCCGCGCACCTATGATTTCGATGAGGTGGCCGCCACGCTCAACGGGGTTGTCGCCCATGACTGGGCCGGATTCCTGAAGACCCGCATCGAAGGCCTGTCGGAAAAGGCTCCGCTCGACGGCCTGACCCGGGGCGGCTACCGGCTGATCTATAGCGAGACCCCGACCGATTACTTCAAGACGGCCGAGACGCGCGGCAAGATCACCAACCTGGCCTATTCGCTGGGCCTGACCGTCGCCGCCGCAGGCCTCGTCTCGGATGTGCAGTGGGGCGGTCCGGCCTTCAAGGCAGGCCTGACCCAGGGCGTGACCCTGGTCGCCGTCAATGGCGAGACCTATGACGCTGACAAGCTGAAGGACGCGATCAAGGCGGCCGGCAAGCCGGAGGGCCAGCTGGTCGAACTGCTGATCAAGGACGGCGAGCGCTACCGGATGGTCAAGATCGACTGGCGCGGCGGCCTGCGCTATCCGCGCCTGGAACGCATCGCCGGAACCCCCGCGCGCCTCGACGATATTCTGGCGGCGCGCAAGTAGGCTGCGAAAACAAGGGCTTGGTCGCAAGTGTCGGAAATCCGACCTTGCGACAATATGTGGAGGTGCCCCTCGCTCGGGTTGGGCGTAGGGTTGACGTGTTCAGGATCCTCCATCTTCGAACAATCTCCAAAGTCGAAGGGTCCGTCTTGCCCAGGCGGGCCCTTTTTCTTGGCCGCTTTGGGGGCCGCGCGCCGGCTTGACGACATGCCCTCGCCGGGTGACTGATTTGCCCCCGCAAAGCGCAACCGCTGGCGGGATGATTTCAGTCGCAGGGGCCTTTCATGTCGAAGTTCGACCGTCGCCAGATCATGATGGGGGCGGCCGCCACCGCGCTCGCCACCGCGCTTCCGGTCCAGGCCGCCGAGGCGAAGGTCGAGCTCTACAAGCTGTTCGACGCCTTCTTCGACGCGGATTTGTCCGACAGCCCCGAACAGGCCACCAATCTGGGCCTCGACACCGGCGCCCACGCCGATGCGCGCGGCAAGCTGGGCGACCGCTCGATCGCGGGCTGGATCAAGGACCGGGCCGAGCCCGGCCAGCGCGTCCAGCGCCTCAAGGCGATCGACCGCAAGGCGCTCTCCGGCGACGACGCCGTCAACTACGACACCGCCCTGTTCCAGTACGAAAGCCGCGCGGCGGTCGCGGGCTTCGACTATGGCGCGATCAGCCGGCCCTATGTGCTGACCCAGTACTATGGAGCCTATTCCTCGACGCCCAGCTTCCTGGACACCAAGCACAAGATCAGTTCGGCAGCCGACGCCGAGACCTATCTGGCCCGCATGGCCGCCTTCGCCACAGTGCTGGATCAGGAGAGTGAGCGCTTCGCCGCCGACGCCGGCAAGGGCGTGATCCCGGCCGACTTCATGCTCGACAAGGCCATCGCCCAGCTGGGCAAGTTCCGCGCCCTGCCGGCCGACAAGAACGTGCTGGTCGCCTCCCTGGCCCGCCGCGCCAAGCCGTTTGGCGACTATGAAGGCAAGGCGACCGCCCTGCTGGCAGGGACGGTGCATCCGGCGCTCGACCGCCAGATCGAGGTGCTGAAGGCCGCTCGCGCCAAGGCCACACACGACGCGGGCCTCAACCGCCTCAAGGACGGCGACGCCTATTATGCGGCCCTGCTGAAGATCTACACGACCACCGACATGACCGCCGACCAGGTCCACCGCCTGGGCCTGGAGGAGGGGGCCGAAATCAGCGCCAAGATGGACGCCATCCTCAAGAAGCGCGGCCTGACCCAGGGCAGCGTCGGGGCGCGGGTGGCCTCGCTGAACACCGACCCGACCCAGACCTATCCCAATACCGACGAAGGCCGCGCCCAGATGCTGGCCTATTGCAACAAGCTGATCGCCGACCTGGCGCCCAAGCTGCCGCAGTGGTTCGGCGTCACGCCCAAGACCCCGGTCGAGGTGCGGCGCATCCCGGCCTATACCGAGGCCGGCGCGGCGGGCGGCTATTATGAGCGGCCAGCCCTGGACGGCTCGCGGCCGGGGGCCTTCTACATCAATCTGCGCGACACGGCGGATCGTCCGCGCTGGTCGCTGCCGACCCTGACCTACCACGAGGCCGCGCCGGGCCATCACTTCCAGTTGGCCCTGGTGGCCGAGAGCAGCCTGCCGCGCCTGCGCCAGAACATGGGCTTCTCGGCCAATACCGAGGGCTGGGCGCTGTATGCCGAGCAGGTGGCCATGGAGATGGGCGTCTATGAGGACGACGAGCTGGGCCTGCTGGGCATGTACCAGGCCCGGCTATTCCGCGCCGCCCGCTGCGTGGTCGACACCGGCATCCACACCAAGGGCTGGAGCCGCGAAAAGGCGATCGCCTACATGATGGAAACCGGCGGCGAACCCGAAGGCCGCATCACAAGCGAGGTCGAACGCTACTGCGCCAATCCCGGCCAGGCCTGCTCCTACAAGGTCGGCCACACCGTCTGGGCCAAGGCTCGCGAGCGGGCCAAGGCGCGGCTGGGTGCGAAGTTCGACATTCGGCGGTTCCACGACGCGGGACTGCTGGTCGGGCCTGTGCCGCTGACGGTGCTGGATCGGGTGCTGGACGGGTGGCAGGGGTGATCCCGACCTGAACCGTCCCCACGGGGAGAGGCGCGACCAGATCTCCAAAAGTTGTATTTGATAAAGTGCACCAATAGATAGCTTCTCCAAGGGCCGCAAAGTCCAGGGAGGAGCGATGTTTCCCGTTTTTGCTTGCATTCAGCCGTCTCCCGTGGGAGACAGTTGAATTGATCGAAGTCCTTGAAACCGAGGTTTTCGTGCGCTGGATGGCAAACCTGCGTGATCCTGTCGCCAAGACGCGGATCGCAGGGCGATTGCGCCAACTGGCGTTCGGATTGCTCGGTGACGTGAAGTCTGTTGGCGAGGGTATCAGCGAACTGCGGGTCCATGTCGGCCCGGGGTACCGCGTCTATATCGTCCAGCGGGGCGTGGCGCTGATCGTTGTTCTGTGCGCGGGCAACAAGGGCTCGCAAGCTCGGGACCTCGCCAAGGCGCGGGCCTTGGCGCGCGACCTCTAGAGCGTTTTCCGATAAGTGTGAAACGGTTATCGGATCGAAAAACGCTCTAAACTTATGATTTAGAGCCCTTTTCGTCCGACCCTGATGAAGCCATCAGGTCGGAAAGGGCTCTAGCGAAGGAATGAGGCCATGACCGTCAAGACCCGTCCATTCGACCCGGCCGTCTACATCGAAACCCCTGAAGCGGCCGCCGCCTATATGGATGACGCCCTGGCCACCGGCGACTCGGCGTTCATCACCGACGCGCTGGGCGTGCTGGCGAGAGCCAAGGGCATGACCGAGGTGGCTGAAGCCGCCGGATTGGGGCGTCAAAGCCTCTACAAGGCGCTGGCAGCCGATGGCAGTCCCAAGTTCGAGACCGTCCTGAAGGTGATCCGCGCGCTGGGGCTGCGGCTTTCAACCGTGCCAGCGGGCTAAGCTCTACGTAGCTGGCGCAATCGAATGAGACCGGTACCATTCTTTGCTTGAGTGGTCTGACAACCTCCCCCATAGTCGTCGCCAAGGTGGCTCCAGGCCGCCAACCAACGACGCGACCTCCGGGGAAACGAACCAGATGACTCAAGCCATCACCCGCCGCCTGTTCGGCGCGAGCCTCGCCGCCATCGCCGCCGCGACCGCCCCCGGCCTGTCGTTCGCCGCCCCCAAGATCGGCCAAAAGCCGCTCTACAAGGACCCGACCCAGAGCGTCGACGCCCGGGTCAAGGACCTGCTGGGCCGCATGACGATCGAGGAAAAGGCCGCCCAGCTGATCGGTATCTGGCTGACCAAGGCCGCCATCCAGACGCCTGAGGGCGAGTTCTCGGCCGAGGCGGCCGGCAAGAGCTTCCCCAACGGCCTGGGCCAGATCTCGCGCCCGACCGACCGCCGGGGCCTCAAGCCCGCCACGGTGGTCGACGCCGCCGCCGGGGCCGAGGACGGCACCAAGGGCCGCAACGCTCGCGACACCGCCCGCTACACCAACGCCGCCCAGAAGTGGTCGATGGAGAACACCCGCCTGGGCATCCCCATGCTGATGCACGACGAGGCCCTGCACGGCTATGTGGCCCGCGACGCCACCAGCTATCCGCAGGCCATCGCCCTGGCGTCCAGCTTCGACACCGAACTGGTCGAGAAGATCTTCTCGATGGCCGCAAAGGAGATGCGCGCCCGTGGCTCCAACATGGCCCTGGCTCCGGTGGTCGACGTGGCCCGTGACCCGCGCTGGGGCCGCATCGAGGAGACCTATGGCGAGGATCCGCACCTGTGCGCCGAGATCGGCCTGGCCGCCATTCGCGGCTTCCAGGGCAAGACCCTGCCGCTGGCCAGGGACAAGGTGTTTGTCACCCTCAAGCACATGACCGGTCATGGCCAGCCCGAGAACGGCACCAATGTCGGCCCGGCCCAGATCGCCGAGCGCACCCTGCGCGAGAACTTCTTCCCGCCGTTCGAGCGCGCGGTGAAGGAGCTGCCGGTGCGGTCGGTGATGCCGTCCTACAACGAGATCGACGGGGTGCCCTCGCACGCCAGCCACTGGCTGCTGACCGACATCCTGCGCACCGAGTGGGGCTATCAGGGCTCGGTCCAGAGTGACTATTTCGCCATCAAGGAGCTGAGCGGCCGTCACAAGATGACTGACAGCCTGGCCGATACCGCCGTGATGGCGCTCAACGCCGGCGTCGATGTCGAGCTGCCGGACGGCGAAGCCTTCGCCCTGCTGCCGCAGCTGGTGAAGGAAGGCCGTGTCTCGCTGGAGAAGGTCGACGCCGCCGTCGCCCGGGTGCTGACGATGAAGTTCGAGGGCGGTTTCTTCGAAAACCCCTATGCCGACGAGAAGACCGCCGAGGCCAAGAACAACACGGCTGAAGCCATAGCCCTGGCCCGCGAAGCCGCGCGCAAGTCGGTGGTGCTGCTGAAGAACGACAAGGGCCTGCTGCCGCTGAACGGCAAGGCCATCAAGCGCCTGGCCCTGTTGGGCACCCACGCCCGCGACACCCCGATCGGTGGCTATTCCGACGAGCCCAAGCACGTGGTCTCGCTGCTTGAAGGGCTGACCGCCGAGGCCAAGGCCCAGGGCTTCGCCCTGGACTACGCCGAAGCCGTCCGCGTGACCGAGCGCCGCGTCTGGGCCGCCGACGAGGTCAAGCTGGTCGACCCGGCCGTCAACGCCAAGCTGATCGCCGAAGCCGTCGAAGTGGCCAGGAACGCCGACGTGGTGGTCATGGTGCTGGGCGACAACGAGCAGACCAGCCGCGAGGCCTGGGCCGACAACCATCTGGGCGACCGCAATGACCTGGACCTGATCGGCCAGCAGAACGATCTGGCCAAGGCGATCTTCGACCTGGGCAAGCCGACCGTGGTCTTCCTGCTCAACGGCCGTCCGCTGTCGATCAACCTGTTGGCGCAGCGCGCCGACGCCATCATCGAGGGCTGGTACCTGGGCGAGCAGACCGGAACCGCCGGCGCCGACATCCTGTTTGGCCGCGCCAATCCGGGCGGCAAGCTGCCCGTCAGCATCGCCCGCAATGTCGGCCAGCTGCCGATCTACTACAATCGCAAGCCCACCTCGCGCCGGGGTTATCTGTTCGACGAGAAGACCAGCCCGCTCTATCCATTTGGCTTTGGCCTCTCCTACACCAGCTTCGACATCTCGGCCCCGCGCCTGGCCAGGGCCAGCATCGCCCAGGGCGAAAAGGTCTCGGTCGAGGTCGATGTGACCAACACAGGCAAGCTGGCCGGTGATGAAGTGGTGCAGCTCTATGTCCGCGATGTGGCCGCTTCGGTGACCCGTCCGCTGCTGGAGCTGAAGCACTTCAAGCGCGTCACCGTGGCGGCGGGCGCCAAAACCACCGTGACCTTCGAGATCGCGCCTTCGGACCTGTGGTTCTGGAACCTGGAGATGAAGCGCGTGGTCGAGCCGGGCGCCTTCGAGATCATGGTCGGGCCCAACTCGGTGGACCTGAAGAAGACGACGCTGACGGTGGTCTGATCCACCAAACATCTTGTCATCCCGGAAGCCTCACAGAGGCTATCCGGGACCCAGGGGCAACCGCACTGCCTTGGCCCCTGGGTCCCGGCGCTTCGCTTCGCTGCGGCCGGGATGACAAGCATTTTGAGAACAAAGAACCGCCGTTGGAGCGGTCGATAGGGAGATCTGCATGCGCCTCGCCGCACCGATCCTGCTTGCCACCGCCCTGCTGACCGGCCCCGCCGCTGCGCAGGACCTCCTCAACGCCCTGTTCGCCGATCACGCGGTGGTCCAGCGCGACCGCCCGCTGCCGGTGTTCGGAACCGCTGCGCCGGGTGAAGCCGTCACCGTCGCTTTCGCCGGCAAGACCGCAAGCGGCACGACTGGCCCCGACGGCGCCTGGCGCCTGGACCTGCCCGCCACCCCGGCCGGCGGTCCCTACGACCTGACCGCCAGCACGGCGTCGAGGACCCAGACCGTCCGCGATGTGCTGGCCGGCGATGTCTGGCTGTGCTCGGGCCAGTCCAACATGGAGTTGCCGGTCGATCGGGCCAATGACGCCTGGAACCAGGTCAACAATGTCGCGCCCAATGACAGCCTGCGCATGGTGACCATCGAGAAGGCCGATGCCCGCGCGCCGAAGGCGGGCTTTGGCAAGCCTCCGGTCTGGAAGCCGACCAACCGCGATACGCTCGGGTCCTTTTCGGCCAGCTGCTACTATTTCGCCCGCGAGCTGCAGAAGACCCGCGCGGTTCCGTTCGGCCTGATCCACGCCTCTTGGGGAGGGTCGGGTATCGAGGCCTGGATGAGCCCGGCCGCCCTGCGCAAGGTCGGCGGCTATGACGAGGCCATCGAGACCCTGAACCTCTCATTGAAGGAACCGGCCGCCGCAAACCGCCGCTGGGGCGAGACGATCAAGGCCTGGTGGGCGCCCAAGCACCCCGGCGAGGCCGCGACCGCACCCTGGACCGGCGCGGGCGCCTGGACCGAAGCGCCCAAGGACCTCGGGATCTGGGAGCGCTGGGGTGTCGCCGAGCTGGCGGCCTTCAACGGCGTGGTCTGGTTCAAGACCGAGGTCACGCTCACCGCCGCCCAGGCCAAGCAGGCCGCGACCCTGAACCTCGGCCAAGTCGACGAGATGGATGCGACCTATCTGAACGGCGTCGGCGTCGGCGCGACCTCGGGCGCGTGGCTCGACCGCTCATATCCGCTGGTAGCCGGCGCGTTGAAGGCGGGCCGCAACACCATCGTCGTCTCGGCCTACGATACCTATGCCAATGGCGGAATGTACGGAGATCCCTCGAAAAGAGCGTTGGTGCTGGCCGGCGGGACGCGCCTGCCGCTGAACGCCTGGACCTACCGTATCGAGCCCCGGGTCGGCGCCGATCCGCCCCGCGCGCCATGGGACACCCTGGCCGGGGTCTCGACCCTCTATAACGGCATGCTCGCGCCCATGGGCCCTTACGCCTATTCGGGTCTGGCCTGGTATCAGGGCGAGACCAATGTCGGCCGCGACCAGACCTATGCGGCCCTGCAGACTGCCTTCGTCGCCGAGCGCCGCGCCGGCATGGCGCCCGACATGCCGGCGGTGGTGGCGCAACTTGCCAGCTACGGCGCCTTCGCGACCGCGCCGGGCGTATCGGGCACGGCGGCCCTGCGCGAGGCCCAGCGTCGGGCCGTTGTCGCCGATCCGCATGCGGGCCTGGCCGTGACCACCGACATCGGCGACCCCTTCGACATCCACCCCGGCAACAAGCAGGAGGTCGGTCGCAGCCTGGCCCTGGCCGCGCGCCGGATCGCCGGCGAGGCTGTGACCACGGGGCCGGCGCCGGTCTCGACCAAGCGGGTCGGCGATACGGTTGTGATCGGCTTCGATCAGATCGGCGGGACGCTGGTCGCGCGCGGCTCGGACCAGGTGATTGGCTTCGAGCTTTGCGACGCCGCCAAGGCCTGCCGCTGGGCCGACGCCCGGATCGACAGGACGAGCGTGGTGCTCACCGTTCCAGTCGGCGCTGAGGCCGCCAAGGTGCAGTTCGCCTGGGCCGACAGCCCGACGTTCAACCTCTTCGACAGCGCGGGCCTGCCGGCCGTGCCGTTCGAGATGGATGTTCGGTAGCATTTGGGTTTAGATTTGTAGTTCTTTCCTGGCGCGCCGAACGAGCGCCCGTTATCGTCGCCGTCGGAGGTGACACATGGCAGGCCAGGACAAGGGCAAGGGCCTGAGCGGCGAGGTTCGCGTCGATCCCCGGCGACGGCCGGCGGCTCTCGCGGCCTGGATCGCCGTGGTGTCGCTGCTGACTCTGGCCTTCGTCGGCTATGTGGCGTTCCGGCAGCGGCAGGCCGACGCGGTGCTGGCCGCCGAATGGCGCCTGGACAGCGCACCATGCCCCGTCGCGCCGGGCCGTCAGACCCTGCGCGGCGGTCGCCCCCCGATGGTGACGCTCTATGACGGCGTGAAGTTCGAGCGCCGCTCGGGCTTCATCCAGTGCGTCCATCGTCCCTACGGCCCGGGCCAGGGGCGCCGGGACTATCCAGTCTGCCAGTTCAACGGCCCCCAGGCGGTGGGCGTGACGGTCGGCGGGACGGAGACGCACTTCGTCCAGCCCAAGGGACGCTCGCTGCGCGTCGCGGTCATCGACGGCAGGCCCGTATGTGTGCTGATCGACAGGCTTGCGATGAAGTAGGGCGCATCCGTAATCGGGGGCAGGCGACCCTGAACTCTAAATCGCCACCCGCTTGGCGATCGCATCGCGCCGCGTGCTGGTTTCCTGTTTGGCGCGCTGGACGGCCTCGGTCTCGGTGGCGTGCAGCAGGTGTTCGATCACCCGCTCCAGGTGGTCGCGCATCGCTTGCCGCGCAGCGGCGGGGTCGCGGGCCTTCAGAGCCTCGAACACCCGGCGGTGCTCGTTGATGCGGGGCTCCAGGCCCATGCCGCGGGCGCGGGCCAGGATGTTGCGGGCCAGGGGCGAGCGGTTGCGCCAGTCCCACAGGTTCTCGATGGTGGCGATGATCGCGCCGTTGCCGGTGGCGCGAGCGATGATCATGTGGAACTCGCGGTCGGCGTCCTCGCCGGTGATTTCCTCTTCCTCGTGCATCCGCACCATCAGGGCCTCCAGCTGGGCCAGCTGGGCGTCGTCAATCGAGGCGGCGGCCAGGGCGGCGGCCTCGCCCTCGAACAGGCGGCGGGCCTCGATCAGCTCGAAGGCGCCGATCTCGAAGTCGATCTCGTGGTTCGGGGCGGCGGGGCGGGCGGTGCTGGTGACATAGATGCCCAGGCCGTGGCGGGCCTCGATCATGCCCAGCATTTCCAGGGCGATCATCGCCTCGCGCAGGGTGGGGCGGCTGACCCCGAACTGCTCGGCCAGTTCGCGCTCGGTCGGCAGGCGGTCACCAAGCCTGTACTGACCGGCCTCGATGGCGTCGGCCACGGTGTCGGCGATACGGCGGTAGAGCTTGACGTTCTCGGCCATGGACAGCGCTTTTTTAATCTCGGGTGGCGCGGACGCCGGTTCAGACCTGTTGCACCTCAAGTATCACGCAGATTCTCGACCTTCGCTCGCCCTTTTACCCGTAGCGATGGTTTGTCGGCCCGTTTCACCAGTCATGCATCGCGCCGTCTTCGCGGCGGGCCACCGGCAGATAGGCGCGCTTGTAGGGATGGCCGGCCGCCAGGGTCTCGTCGATATCCACGCCCAGGCCCGGCGCCTCGCCCGGATGCAGCATGCCGTCCTTGAAGGTGTAGGCATGGGGGAACACCGCGTCGGTCTCGGGCGTGTGACGCATATACTCCTGGATACCGAAATTGGGGATCGACAGGTCGAAGTGCAGGGCTGCGGCCATGCTGACCGGCGACAGGTCCGTGGCCCCGTGGCAGCCGGTGCGGACATTATAGAGATCGGCGAAGCTGGCGATCTTGCGCAGGTGGGTAATGCCGCCGGCATGCACCACGGTGGCGCGGATATAGTCGATCAGCTGTTCCTGGATCAGGGTCTTGCAGTCCCAGATCGAATTGAAAACCTCGCCCACGGCCAGAGGGGTGGTGGTGTGCTGGCGCACCAGCCGGAAATTCTCCTGGTTCTCGGCCGGGGTGCAGTCTTCCATCCAGAACGGGCGATAGGGCTCCAGGTCCTTGCCCAGACGGCCGGCCTCGATCGGGGTCAGGCGGTGATGCACGTCGTGCAGCAGGTGGACGTCCCAGCCCAGCCGCTCGCGGGCGGCCTTGAACAGCTCGGGCGCGCTGCGTAGGTACTTTTCAGTCGACCAGATGGTTTCCTTGGGCAGGTCGCTGTCGGCCGGCTCATAGAAGAACTTGTCCTTGGAGACGCCGTAGGTTCCCGTCATGCCGGGCACGCCCGACTGCAGGCGGATGGCCTTGTAGCCCTGCTGCGCATAGGCGGCGGCGTTGGTCAGGGTCTCGTCGATCGTCTCGCCATTGGCGTGGCCATAGACCATCACGTTCGAGCGACAGGCTCCGCCCAGCAGCTGATACAGGGGCAGGCCGGCGACCTTGCCCTTGATGTCCCACAGCGCCATGTCGACCGCCGCGATGGCCGACATCGTCACCGGACCCCGCCGCCAGTAGACGCCCTTGTAGAGGAACTGCCAGATGTCCTCGATCCTGTGGGCGTCGCGGCCGATCAGGCAGGGGATGACATGTTCGGTCAGGTAGGCCTCGACCGCCAGCTCGCGCCCGTTCAGCGTGGCGTCACCGACGCCATAGGTCCCGTCCTCGGTCACGATCTTCAGCGTGACGAAGTTGCGCCCCGGGCAGGTGACGATGGTCTTGGCGGCGATGATCTTGGCCATAACCCTCGGTTTAGCGGCGGAAAATGGGTTGTCAACCCAATGGTCAGACCACTACATGTCGCTGTCTTGACCTCTTCCAATGAGATGGGTCGACGGTTTCAAAGACGCCGCTCTCCCCGGCGAGAGCCGGGAAGAGAAAGATCAGGGAGTGGACTGATGCGGTTAGTTGCGATCCTCACCGGCCTATTGCTGCTGACGGCTCCCGTCGCCCACGCCGAAGACGGCCATGACCTGTGGCTGCGCTATCGACCCGTTGAGGCCACGGCGGGCTATGCGCCCGCCGCCATCGCGCCCGTCGCCGACACCCCGACCCTGAAGGTGGCCCGGGCCGAGCTGGAACGCGGTCTCACCGGCCTGGTCGGTGCGCCCTCAGCGCAGGCGGGCCGCATCATCCTGATCGGTACGCCGGCCAGCTCGCCCGCCATCGCCAGGCTGGCCCTGCCGCTGAAGGCCGCCGGCCACGAGGGCTATCTGATCCGCACCCTGAACGTGGACGGCAAGACGACCACGGTGATCGCCGCCAACCACGACGTCGGCGTCCTCTATGGCGTCTACCGCTACCTGTCGCTGATCCAGACCCGCCAGCCTGTGGATAACTTGAACATCGCGTCCGCCCCCAAGGTCCGCTTGCGGATGCTCAATCACTGGGACAACCTGGATCGCAGCGTCGAGCGCGGCTATGCGGGCCAGTCGATCTGGGACTGGTGGAAGCTGCCAGCCTATAGCGCCGACCCGCGCTATGTCGACTATGCCCGCGCCAACGCCTCGATCGGCGTCAACGGCACGGTTCTGAACAACGTCAACGCCAAGTCCCTCAGCCTGACCGCGCCCTGGATCGCCAAGGCCGGGGCCCTGGCGGACGTGTTCCGTCCCTATGGCATCAAGGTCTATCTGTCGGCCCGCTTTTCCTCGCCCATAGAGATCGGCGGCCTGAAGACCGCTGACCCGCGCGACCCGGCCGTGAAGGCGTTCTGGAGGGCCAAGGCCGACGAGATCTACAAGGTCATTCCCGACTTCGGCGGTTTTCTGGTCAAGGCCAATTCCGAAGGGCAGCCCGGTCCCCAGGACTATGGCGCCACCCATGCCGACGGCGCCAACATGCTGGCCGAGGCTGTAGGGCCGCACGGCGGCGTCGTGATCTGGCGGGCCTTTGTCTATTCGCACGAACAGCCCGACGATCGCGCCAAGCAGGGCTTTTCCGAGTTCAAGCCGTTCGACGGCCAGTTCCGCGACAATGTGGTGATCCAGGTCAAGAACGGCGCGATCGACTTCCAGCCCCGCGAGCCGTTCCACCCGCTGTTCGGGGCCATGCCCAAATCAAACCTCGGCATGGAGTTCCAGATCACCAAGGAATATCTCGGCTTCGCGACGCACCTGGCCTATCTCGGCCCGCTCTACGAGGAGACGCTGAAGGCCGACACGAGGGCGCACGGCAAGGGTTCGACCGTGGCCCGCGTGGTCGACGGCGCGCTGGACGGCCGCAAGCTGACCGCCATGGCCGGCGTGGCCAACATTGGGACAGACAGAAGTTGGAGCGGCTCGCACTTCGATCAGGCCAACTGGTACGTCTTCGGCCGTCTGGCCTGGGATCCGGAAGCTTCCAGCCGCGATATCGCCGCCGACTGGGCCAGGATGACCTTCAGCAACGACACGCGCTTCGTGACGCCGGTCGTCGACATGATGATGAGCTCGCGCGAGACCGTGGTCGACTACATGACGCCGCTGGGCCTGCACCATCAGATGGGCCGCAGCCATCACTATGGCCCAGGCCCCTGGGTCAGCGGCGGCGAGCGCGCCGACTGGACCAGCGTCTACTACGCCAAGGCCGGGGCGGACGGGGTCGGCTTTGACCGCACCGCCAGGGGCAGCAACGCGGTGGCGCAGTATGCGGCCCCCGTAGGAGCCTGTTTCGCTGACCTCAAATGCGTCGACGAGAAGGACCTGCTGTGGTTCCACCACCTGCCCTGGGACTATCGCCTGAAGTCGGACCAGACCCTGTGGGACGGCCTGGTCACCCGCTATTCGCGTGGCGTGGCCGGGGTGGACGCCATGGGCCAGACCTGGGGTGACATGGCCCCCTATGTCGATACAGAGCGCCACGCCCAGGTCGCCGCCTTCCTGAAGATCCAGCGCAGCGAGGCCCAGTGGTGGCGCGACGCCTCGGTGTCCTGGTTCCAGACCTTCTCGCAGCGCCCGCTTCCGGTGGGGGAAAACGCGCCGCCGCTGTCGCTGGAAGCCTATCAGGCGATGAGCTTTCCCTACGCGCCGGGGATCTGATCAAGCTCCTCCCCTTTTTTGGCAGGGGAATCGCATTTGATAAGGCGGGGAGGGATTGCGGTGACAGTGCAATAATTGACGGAGTGCTGGTCAGGCCGCTCGCCCATTCCCGCCAAGCGGGGCCGCAGGACGAAGCGCAGTTAAGTGCACTGTCACCGCAATGCCACCGCAATGCCCCACCGAAAATGCCCACCGCAATGCCCGGGGGCCGACCGGAGGGCGTTGACCCGGCTGGGTCCGTCAAGGGCGAAGGCTATAGGTCTGACCCCGCTGGGCCGGCCGGCGCAGCGGGGTCAGGCTGCGGCGGTGCAGAGCGACAAGGCGGCGTCGATCCCGGCATAGAGGCTGTCTGGCGTCACCGGCTTGGTGATGAACCCGTCGGCGCCGGCGACCATCGCCTGTTCGCGGTGGTCGCTCGACGCGTTGGCCGTCATCATGACGATCGGCGTCGGCGGTCTTTGCATCGCCGCCTCCCAGCGACGGATGTTGGCGGTAGCTGACAGGCCGTCCATCACCGGCATCTGCATGTCCATCAGGACAACGTCGAACTGCGACTCGCTGAACTTGGCAAAGGCCTCGGCCCCGTTCTCGGCCATCACCAGTTCGACCTGGTGCGGTTCAAGCAGCAGCTCGACGACCCGGCGATTGACGGGATGATCTTCGGCCAGCAGGACGCGAAGATGCTGATCCATGCGCAGCGCCGGAGCGCCCTGTTCAGGGGCGGCCGCAGCAGGCGCCTCGGCGCGGCGCAGGGGCAAGCTGAAGGCAAAGCTGCTGCCGCCTTCGGGACGCGCCCGCGCCTCGATCTCGCCGCCCATCAGGGTCACCAGGGTCTTGCAGATGGCCAGGCCCAGTCCGGTGCCGCCAAAGCGCCGCGTGACGGTGTCGTCGCCCTGCACGAAGCGCTCGAACAGCCGGGGCAGCACTTCGGGGTCCAGGCCGATGCCGGTATCGTTGACGGTAACCGTCAGACGGCACTCGTCCGCTGCGAGGGTCTCGACCTCGACCCTCAGGCTGACGCCGCCATTGTCGGTGAACTTGATGGCATTGGCCGTCAGATTGGAGACCACCTGTCGCAACCGCAAGGCGTCGCCCAGGAAGAAGCCGTTCGCCTCAGGCGAAAAGACAGTCTCAAAGGCGATGCCCTTGCCATCGGCGCGCAGGCGCATCAGGTCGGTGCAGGTATGGATCTCGGCCACAAGGTCGAAGGGCGCGATCTCCAGTTCCATGCGCGAGGCTTCGATCTTGGCGATGTCGAGCAGGTCGTTGAGGATGCGCTCCAGCGACTCGCCCGAGTGAACGATAATGTCCACCATCTCGCGCTGGCGGTCGGGCATGTTCATGCGCGACAGGGCCTTGGCCAGGGCGATGACGCCGTTGAGCGGGGTGCGGATCTCGTGGCTGACATTGGCCAGGAAGGTCGATTTGGCCGCGCTGGCCCGCTCGGCGGCGGCGACCGCTTCGATCAGGGCGACCTCCTGACGCTTCAGCTGAGTGATGTCGACGAAGGTGGTCAGGGTCTGGACGGGGGTGGGGTCGTCGCCTTCGAAGATCGGCAGGGAATTGACGTTCAACCAGCGCTGGTCGCGGTTGGGCAGGTTTACACCCAGCATGAAATCCAGAACGGGCTTACCCGTGCTCAGGCACTGCATCGAAGGCTGCTGGTCGACGGTCAGGGGCGCGCCCTCGGCCGTGACCAGGCTCCAGTTGCGATCCGCCGAGGAACGGCCGACCAGCTGGTCGCTGGTCATGCCTAGCAGAACTGCGGCATGGGCGTTGTGCTCGACAATGATGCTGGCCTGGTCCTGCAGCACCACGCCTTCGCGCATGGCGGCGATGATGGTCCGATAGCGCTGGTCGCTTCGACGCAAGTCCTCGAGCGTCTGGA
The DNA here is from genome assembly GCA_031415995.1 of Caulobacter sp. GTDB lineage: Bacteria > Pseudomonadota > Alphaproteobacteria > Caulobacterales > Caulobacteraceae > Caulobacter. The sequence goes on from JANOSS010000188.1 coordinate 16,743, forward strand.
TCTGGGCGACGGCGACCCGGGCGCCGGCCCTGGTCTCGATCATGGTCATGGCGACCCGCGACAGGCGTTCCAGGCAGCGCAACTCGCGCGGCGTCCAGCGTTTGGGCCGGGTGTCGATGGCGCAAAGCGTGCCGATCCGCAAACCATCGACCGTGGTCAAGGGCGCGCCAGCATAGGCCATAATGCCCTGCGCTCCCGTGACCAGGGGATTGTCCAGGAAGCGGGGGTCCTGGGTCGCATCCTCGACCACGAACAGCGCCGGTGTCTGGATGGCGTGGTTACAGAAGGCCACGTCGCGCGGGGTTTCCTGCGCGTCGACTCCGACGCGCGCCTTGAACCACTGGCGGTCGGTGTCGACCAAAGAAATCAGCGAGATCGGCGTTTCGCAGGTCTCGGAGACCTCGGCGACCAGGTCGTTGAAGCCGTCTTCATCAAGGCTGTCGAGAATGTCCAACGCCCACAGGGCGGCGAGACGCCGATGCTCAAGATCTGGTGCGGTATCGCGAATCAACATGCCACGCCCTCGCCCTGACTCAGGCGCTTGACCATGCACGCATGGATAGGGCGTTTCAATAATTGGCGGCGGGACGAAACGACACAGGGCGCAGGCTCGCCGGCCTCACCCCATCGCGTCGCAGTTGGCGCGAATGAATTCGAAATGTCCGGGCATCACCTCGGCCGACTTGGCGATCACGGCCTTGATGTCGGCCATGCGCCGGAGCAGTTCCTCGTCACTCATCACCTCGACCATCGGGTCATAGCCCCTGGGCAGCAGGCCCTGGCCGACCATGACCGCGAACCACGAGGTGTCGTTGAACAGCTCATCATTCTCGCGGAAAATCCGGCCATGGCTTTCGAACATGGCGATCTTGTCGGTCAGATAATCGGGGATCGGCATTTCGCGCAGATAGTCCCAATAGGGCGTGTCGTTCCGCTGCGTGGCCTTGAAATGCAGGATGATGAAGTCGCGGATCTTCTCGTATTCGAAGGCCATCACCCGGTTGTAGCGGTCGATATCGGGCTGGCGGAAATCGCGGTCGGGGAACATGGCCAGCAGGCGGGCGATACCGACCTGGATCAGGTGGATCGACTGGCTCTCCAGCGGCTCCATGAAGCCCGCCGACAGCCCGATGGCGACGACGTTCTTGTTCCAGCTCTTCTTGCGGCGGCCGGCGGTGAACCGGATCTGGTTGGGCGCGGCCAGGGGTTCGCCGTCGAGGTGGGCGAGCAGATAGGCTGTGGCCTCATCCTCGCTGATATGAGCGCTGGAATAGGCATAGCCGTTGCCCAGCCGATGCTGCAGCGGGATCCGCCACTGCCAGCCGGCCGGCCGGGCCGTGGCGCGGGTGACCGGGGCGTTTGACCCGCCGAGGGTGCAGGGCACGGCGACGGCGCGGTCATTGAGCAGCCACTGCGACCAGTCCTCATAGCCCGTCTGCAGGGTCTGCTCGATCAGCAGGCCGCGGAAGCCCGAGCAGTCGATGAACAGGTCGCCGTCGATGATCGCGCCGCTCTCCAGGGTGACCGAGGTGACGAAACCGGTCAGGCCGTCCTGCTGCACCGTGGCGATCCTGCCTTCCTGCCGCACGATCCCGCGCGCCTCGGCATAGTCGCGCAGATAGCGGGCATAGAGGCCGGCATCGAACTGAAAGGCATAGGCGATCGCGCCCAGCGGCGAATTGGCCTGTCCGTTGGGACGCATGAACCGGTTCTGCCGGGCCGCGACGGCATTGAGCGAATAGGCCCCAAGATCCGGCTCCAGGCCCTGGCCATGCAGCTTGAGCCAGTAGGCATGGAACGAGACGGCTTCCATGTCGACGCCATAGGGGCCGAACGGATGGTGATAGCTGTGGCCGATCGCCTTCCAGTCGACGAACTCGATGGCCAGCTTGAAGGTGGCCTTGGTCTTGCGGACGAAGTCGTTCTCGTCGAGGCCCAGCATGCGGTTGAAGATATTGATCTGCGGAATGGTCGACTCGCCGACGCCTACGGTGCCGATGGCCTCGGATTCCACCAGGGTCACCTCCGTCTGGCCGTCGCGGGTCAGGAAGCGGCCAAGGGCAGCGGCGGTCATCCAGCCGGCGGTGCCGCCGCCGACGATGACGACCTTGCGTAGACGGTTGACGCTGGTCATCGGGCTTTCTCGATTTCGGTCGCGGCGCAGTAGCGGGCGATAAAGGCTTCGTGGGTGGGCAGGGCCTGCGCGGTCTGGCGCACCAGGGCGGCCAGGCGCTGCATCTGGCCGCGCACCAGCTGCTCATCCAGGGTGTCGACCAGCGGGTCATAGTTCCGCGGCCGGATATTCTGGCCCAGCATCACGGCGATCCAGGACGGCTCGGCGAACAGGTCATAGTCCGACTGGAACAGGCGGCCGCGCGCGGCGAACAGGTCGATCTTGCGCTGCAGGCTTTCCGGGATCGCCATCTCGCGGGCCCTTTGCCAGTAGGGCTGGGGGCGTTCATTGGCCTTGAAGTGCAGGATGATGAAGTCGCGGATCAGCTCGGTCTGCAGGATGGTCAGGCGATTGTACTCGGCGATCTCGACCGGGTCGAAACCCTTGTCGGGGAAGAGGGCCAGCAGCTTGGTGATCCCGGACTGGATCATGTGGATGCTGGTGCTCTCCAGCGGCTCCAGGAAGCCCGAGGCCAGGCCGATGGCGACGCAGTTCTTCACCCAGATCTGCTTGCGCCGCCCGGCCCGGAACCGGATGAAATTGGGCTCGGCCCGGGCCGGGCCGTCCAGGGTGGCGCGCAGGCGGGCCAGGGCGTCGTCGTCGCTGATATGCTGGCTGGAATAGACGTAGCCATTGCCGGTGCGGTGCTGCAGCGGGATGCGCCAGCGCCAGCCGGCCGCATCCGCCGTGGCCCGGGTATAGGGCGTCAGGCCATCGCCGCCGGTCTCGCAAGGCATGGCCACGGCGCGGTCATTGGGCAGCCAGTGGCCCCAGTCCTCGAAGCCGGTGTCCAGCGCCTGCTCGATCAGCAGGCCCCGAAAGCCCGAGCAGTCGATGAACAGGTCGGCCTCGATCACCGCGCCGCCGTCGGTGGTGACGGAGGTGATGAAGCCGTCCTCGCTGCGCAGCGACACATCCACCACCTTGCCCTCGCGCCGGATCACGCCGCGTTTTTCCGCATAGTCGCGCAGGTAGCGGGCATAAAGTCCGGCGTCGAAATGGAAGGCGTATTTCAGGCTCGACAGCACCTGGCCGGGGTCTTTGCTGGGCAGCATGAACCGGCCCATCCGCGCCGCCGTGGCCGACAGGTTGAAGTCGTCGAGGGGCTGGGTGGACCCTTGCGACTGGGCCTTCAGCCAGAACTGGTGGAACTTGATGGCCTCGACATCCAGGCCAAAGCCGCCGAACGGATGCAGGTAGCGCGAGCCCGGTGCCGTCCAGTCGACGAACTCGATGGCCAGCTTGAAGCTGGCCTTTGTGGCCCGCATGAAGTCGGCTTCGTCGATGCCCAGGATCTGGTTGAAGGTGGTGATCGGCGGGATGGTCGCCTCGCCGACCCCAACCGTCGAAATGGCGTCGCTCTCGATCAGCGTGACCTCGACACCCCTCAGGACCTTGGCGAGTGCGGCCGCCGTCATCCAGCCGGCCGTGCCGCCGCCGACGATCAGGACCTTGCGGACGGGGTTGCTGTTCATCGGGCCACGCGCGACAGCGCCTCCGCATGGCTCGGCAATCGCTCCGCCGTGTGCCGGAAGATCTCCCGCATGCGTCCCAAAGTCATTCGCGCGCGCTCTAGCGGCATCCTGTCGGCCAGCGGATCGTAGCGTCCCGGCAGGACGCCGTGGCCGATGAAGGCGGCGATCCAGCTGGGCTCCAGGAAGGTTTCCTCGTCATACATCACCACCCGGCCGCGACTCTCGAACTGGGCGATCCGGTAGGCCAGCTTTTCGGGAACGGCGGCGTCGCGGCCCAGGTCCCAGATCGCGCCGTCACGGCGATCGGCGCGCCGATAGTGCAGGATGGCCATGTCGCGGACGCGTGCGAAAGTCTCCGCGCCCAGGCGGTTATACTCCTCGGCGGCCACCGGCGCGCCGCCCGGCCGGGGAAAGAGGGCGATCAGGCGGGTGACGCCGCTCTGGATCAGATGAACATCGGCGCCGTCCACGGCCTCGACCCTGCCGGCCGCGCCGCCGATGGCTACGCAGTTGCCGACCATGGCGCGGGCCCGTCGGCCGTTGCGGACCGTCATGAACCGGGGCTCCGAGGCGTCGTTTGCGGGCAGGCCGGCCAAGGCCGCCTTCACAGCCGCGTCGTCGCTGGTCAGTTCGGCGCGATAGGTCAGGCCGCCATCCAGTCGGTCGCGCAGCGGGATTCGCCAGCGCCAGCCTTCGGCGGTCGCCTCGATCTCGGTGAGGGGCGGCGCGTCGCTCCGGACCGGCGCGGCGATCCGCACAGCCCGGTCGGCGGGCAGCAGGGCCGACCAGTCCTCGAACGGTTCGTCGCCGATCAGCAGGGCGGCGGGGCCGGTGCAGTCGACGAAGAGTTCCGCCTCGACCCGCTCGCCGTCGGCCAGCACCACGGCCGCGATGTGGCCGGTCTGGCCGTCGCGAACCACCTCTCCGATCTCGCCGGGGCCGGCGGCCACGCCGCCCTGCAGGGCCAGGCGCCGCAGCACGTCCACATAGAGGCCGGTGTCCAGGTGCAGGCCATAGGTCAGGGTCGACAGCGGCGAGCGCGGATCGGGGTCGGGGGCTGCAAAGCGGCCCAGCCGCGCGATGACGGCGGCCAGGCTGTAGTCATCCAGCGGCGTGGCGTCGCCGGCCAGGCGAAGGCGGCTCCAGTAGTGGTGGAAGCCCACCCCTTCCAGACTGGCCCCGATCTCGCCGAAGGCGTCGCAGAAACTCATCCCGGGCGTCCAGCCGCTGAACCGCGAGCCCAGCCTGTAGGTCGCCAGGGTGGCGGCCATCAGCGCCGCCTCGTCCAGGCCCAGCAGGGCGTGGAACGATCGCAGCGAGGGCAGGGTGGAGAGCGCGCCGGTCACGCCGGGTCCGGTCTCGATGACGCGGATCGCGGCTTGCCCACCGGTGGCGCGGGCCAGGCCGGCGGCCGTCATCCAGGCCTCGACACCGCCGCCGATTATTGCGACCCGGCCCAGGGGAAGGGGCTGGCTCATGCCGCGCCGCGCGCGTTGCAGAAGCGTTCGATGAAGGCCTGATGGTCGGGCATCGATTCGGCCGTGCGTTGCACCGCCGCCTTCAGTTCGGCCAGCTTGCGGGCGGCCTCGCCCGGATCGACGGCGTCGGCCATCGGGTCATAGCCGCGCGGCAGGATGTTCTGGCCCAGATAGACGGCCAGCCATGAGGGCTCCAGGAAGAAGCCGTCGCGATACTTCACCACCATGCCCCGATCGCGGAACAGCTCCATCTTGTAGGCCAGGCTGTCGGGGATGGGGGCGGCGGCCTTGTCGCGCCAGAAGGCGGAGTCGCCCCGCTGGGTGGCGTGATAGTGCAGCACCAGGAAGTCGCGGATGCGCTCGAATTCCAGGTCCATGACCCGGTTGTACTCGTCCTGATCGGCGCCGGCGCAGCCGCGCTCGGGGAACAGTTCCAGCAGGGTGGAGATAGCCACCTGGATCAGGTGGATGCTGGTGCTTTCCAGCGGCTCCAGGAAGCCCGACGCCAGGCCGATGGCCACGACGTTCCGGTTCCACTGCTTCTTGCGGCGGCCGGTGACGAACCGCAGAAAGCGCGGGTCGGCCTGCGCCTTGCCGTCCAGCTTGGAGACCAGTACGCGGGCTGCCTCGTCGTCGCTGATATAGCTGCTGCAATAGACATAACCGTTGCCCACCCGGTGCTGCAGGGGGATGCGCCAGCGCCAGCCGGCGTCATCGGCGGTGGCGCGGGTGTAGGGCGTGGGTGGCTCCACCGCGTCGCAGGGCACGGCCGCCGCCCGGTCGCAGGGCAGCCAGTGGGTCCAGTCCTCGTAGCCGGTCTTCATCGCCTGCTCGATCAGCAGGCCCCGGAAGCCGGAGCAATCTATGAACAGGTCGCCTTCGATCCGCTGACCGCTTTCCAGGGTCACGGCCTCGACGAAGCCGTCCTCGCCGCGCAGCGAGACATCCAGGATCTTGCCCTCGGTGCGCCTGACGCCCCGCGCCTCGGAATAGGCCCGAAGGTACTGGGCGTAGAGCCCCGCATCGAACTGGTAGGCATACGAAAAGGTCGAGCCCAGCGAGCGCTGATCAGAGGAGGGCGGGGCGAACCTGTTCAGCCGGGCGGCCATGATCGGCAGGCTGTAGGCCTCGATGCCGTCGGCCTCGCCCCGAGCCCTGGCCCGCAACCAGTGCTGGTGGAAAGCCACCCCGCCAATGCCCTGACCAAAGCCGCCGAAGGGGTGAATATAGCTCTCGCCCTTCCGGCCCCAGTCGCGAAACTCGATGCCCAGCTTGTAGGTGGCCTGGGTCTTGCGCATGAAGTCGGCCTCGTCGAGGCCCAGCTTGGCGTTGAAATTCCGGATGTGTGGCACGGTTGCCTCACCCACGCCGACCGTACCGATCTCGGCCGATTCAACCAGGTCGATGGTGACGCGCGAATCGCCCAGCACGGCGCTGAGCCCGGCTGCCGTCATCCAGCCGGCGGTGCCGCCGCCGACAATGACGATTTTTCGGATACCATCGTTCCCGCTATCATCCATCGCGCCGCTTCCTCCGCTCCCCATTTGTCCCATGGCCCTTTCTAACGGAACGGCCTTTCAGACAAACTGTAAATTGACAACGCTGTCTTTGGTTGTCATCTTCTTCTTATCCGGACGGCAAGTTCCGGTTCAGGTGGTCAAACCATCGGGGGGAAACCGTAGGTAGAAAAGGCCGTGGGTGCGTGTGTCGTGCAGGCGACAAACCCTCGATGCCCTTCGTTCCAGGTATCTCCCCTTTGCACAGCTACGTGAGCCAGGTCTGAGTGGCAACGCTTGACAGCCGGTGATCTGTCATATGATCTGACCAATAATGGTCACGGTAACATGACCAATGGTAGCGCTAACGTCGTGCTATCCAAAAAAGGGGAGGTGAGACACATGGGCTCTGTTCAGAGGCCGTCCGCGCAGCGCGGGCAAAATTCATTCATGTCGGGTCTGAAATGCGGCGCATCCGCCGTGGCGCTTGGTGCGGCGATCTTCGCCGGGCCTGCGTTCGCCCAGACCAAGACCGATGACGCCGCCGTCGTCGACGAGGTCGTGGTCACCAGCATCCGCCAGAGCCTGAAGAGCTCTCAAGCGCTGAAGCAGTCGTCCGACATCATCGGCGACTCGATCACCGCCGAAGACATCGGCGCCCTGCCGGACCGTTCGGTTACCGAAGCCCTGCAGCGCGTGCCCGGCGTGTCGATCAACCGCTTTGCCGCCGGCGTCGACCCTGACCACTTCTCGGTCGAGGGATCCGGCGTCGTGGTGCGCGGTCTGAACTTCGTGCGCTCCGAACTGAACGGCCGCGACACCTTCTCGGCCAATAACGGCCGCATCCTCAGCTTCGCCGACGTTCCCTCGGAACTGATGGGCGGCGTCGACGTGTTCAAGAGCCCTTCGGCCGACATGATCGAGGGCGGCATCTCGGGCACCGTCAACCTGCGCACGCGCCTGCCGTTCGACAGCAAGAAGCGCCTGCTCTCGCTGTCGGCCGAGGCCAGCTATGGCGACATGGTCAAGTCGTGGACGCCGACCTATTCCTTCCTCTACAGCGACCGGTTCGACTCCAATCTCGGCGAGTTCGGGCTGCTGCTGAGCTACGTCAATTCCGAACTGTCGACCCGCAGCGACGCCATCCAGGTGTCGAACTTCGGCTGCCGCACCAATCTGGGCGTGAGCACCGGCGACTGCGGCAATGGCTCCAAGGGCGTGTGGTTCCCGCGCGGCGCAGCGTTCCGCTCCACCAATACCGATCGCGAGCGCCAGGGCACTGGGGCGGCGGTGCAGTGGAAGAGCACCGACGGCACCATGGAAGCGGCCTTCCAGTACCTGCGTTCGGAGTCGAATTCGGCCTGGACCGAACATGCGATGGAAATCGCCACCGACAACGTGACCAGCAATGGCGACTCGCGCGCCGTCGCCGGCACGACCTTCAGCTATGACGACCGCGGCGTGTTCACCAACGGCGCCATCACCGGCACCACCGGCTGGCGTTCAGACCAGTTCTCCGATCCACGCACACCGATCGACGGCCTGCAGTCGAACAATATCCGCCGCGACGTTGATCAGACCTATCTGACCAGCGACTACGGCTTCAATTTCAAGTGGACCCCGAACGACAGCTGGGGCTTCCAGTTCGACGCTCAGCACGTTGACTCCAAGGTCGACAATATCGATGTCGGCATCTGGACCTCGAGCTTCCAGAACGCCGCCATCACCCTGAACGGCAATGATCTGCCGACGGTGGCCTTCTCGCTGCCGGGCAATGGCCTGACCCCGTCGAACTGTCTGCCGATCAACAACAACTGCCCGTCCTACGGCCGCGGCACGCACGCCAATCTGAGCGACCCCTACAACCACTTCTGGCGCTCGGCGATGGACCACATCGAGCAGTCCGAAGGCACCGAGGACTCGCTGAAGGTCGACGTCGAATACAAGTTCAACGACGACACCTGGTTTGACTCGGTCAAGGCTGGTGTGCGTTGGGCCGAACGCGACCAGACCACCCGCTTCTCGACCTATAACTGGGGTGTTCTCAGCGAAATCTGGGGCAATAACGGCCCGGTCTGGCTCGACGACAAGGTCGATGGCATTGTCGACGGCAACCCGCTCGGCGGAGCCGGTTCGACCACCGCCGGCGCTGCCGAACTGTGGGGCTTCCCCAACTTCATGCGCGGACAGACCCCGCTGCCGACCGGAACCGACTCGCGTCTGTTCTATGCGGGCAATGCGGCGATCGACTACAAGACCATGTCCGACTTCGCCCTGCTGGTCGCTGACGAATGGCAACCGCGCAACGGCGCCAATGGCTGTCCGCAGCACTGGGTGCCTCTGGCCAAGCGCTGTAACACCATCGCCGGATCGCCCTTCCTTCCGCAGGAAGTCAACCCGGTCAACGAGGTCAACAAGGCGGCCTATGTGGTGACGCGCTTCAAGGGCGACGTTGGCGCGGCCCGGGTCAGCGGCAATGTCGGCCTGCGCTACACCTCGACCACCCGCGAGGCCGAAGGCTTCCTGGCGTTCCCCAACAGCAACTTCACGACGGATGCCCAGTGCGCCATCGTGCCGATTGGCCAGGCTCCGACCCCGTTCTGCCAACTGGCACCGTCGGTGCGCGCTGCGGCGCGGGCCTGGGCCAATGGCGCTGTGACCCCGACCACGGCCAGCAAGGACTTCAACCACTGGCTGCCCAGCTTCAATGTGAAGGTGGTCATGCCCAATGGCCTTCAGTACCGCGTCGGCGCATCCAAGACCCTGGCCCCGCCAGATATCGGCCTGACCCGCAACTATTATAACCTGTCGCTGAACACCAATGCCGACGGCATTTCCAACGGCCGGCCCAGCGGCAATGTCACGGTCGGCAACCCCTATCTGAAGCCTACCCAGTCGACCAATCTGGACGCTTCGGTGGAATGGTACTTCGCCTCGGTCGGCTCGCTGACCGTCGCGGCCTTCTACAAGGAACTGACCGACGTCGCCACGAACACCACCGTGCGGCTGCCGTTCACCAATAATGGCGCGACCTTCGATGTCGTGACGACCACGCCGGGCAATTCCGACAAGAAGGCCAAGGTCAAGGGCTTCGAAATCGGCTACCAGCAGTTCTACGACTTCCTGCCCAAGCCGCTGGATGGCTTCGGCATCAATGCCAACTACTCCTACATCGAGAGCAATGGCGTGCCGCAAAGCACGCTGTCGGCGACCGATCCTGACGTGGCGGCCGGTCGTGTGACCACCGTCGACACCAGCAAGCTGCCGCTGCAGGGCCTGTCCAAGCACAACGCCAACTTCGCGGCCATCTACGAGAAGGGTTCGATCTCGGCTCGTCTGGCCTACAACTGGCGCTCGGACTTCCTGCTGACGGTCCGCGACGTGATCGTGCCCTTCGCGCCGATCATGAACGAGGCCACCGGCCAGCTGGACGGCTCGTTCTTCTACACCGTCAATCCGAAGGTGAAGATCGGCGTCCAGGGCGTGAACCTGCTGAACGAAACCACCATGACCAGCCAGGTGCTGAACAACGACCTGCTCAAGACCGGCCGTTCCTGGTTCATGAACGACCGCCGCTACACCTTCGTGGTGCGCGCGAGCTTCTAGGTTTCGGGAAGCGCGCCGGTTCGGTCTCCCGTGGGCCGGCGCGACTTTCGAGAACGGGCTCCGCCTTGGGAGCCCGGGTACTCCTGCAGATCCACTTCTCCGCGCATCGTCACCGGCGGTGCGCGGTTTTTTTAAAGGCTCAGCCGATGCGTTCGTTTCCCACGGTCCTGTCCCGTCGCTCGGCCCTCGGTCTGGGCGCCGCCGCCGGCGCGATGACGGCTCTGCCGGCCTTGGCCGCACCGTCGCCATCGCTGGCCAGTCTCGCCCGCGACAAGGGCCTGATCTTCGGCAGCGCCGTTGGCGCCGGCCCCGTGGGCTCGCTCACCGGCTCGTTCGAGGACGCTCGCCTGCGGCAGATCCTCAGGGACGAGTGCGGCGTTCTGGTCCCCGAGAACGAGCTGAAATGGTACGTGATCCGCGCCGCCGGTCCGCAGGCCTTCGACTTCTCGCGCGCCGATCGTATCGCCGACTTCGCCAAGGCCAACGGCCAGGCCCTGCGCGGCCATACCCTGCTGTGGCACCACCCGCAGTGGTTCCCGGCCTGGATCAAGACCCACGACTTCGGCCCCCAGCCCAAGGTCGCCGCCGAGGCCATGCTGACGGAGCACATCGAAAAGCTGTGCCGGCATTATCCGCAGATGATCTCGTGGGACGTGGTCAACGAGACCGTCGATCCCGCCGACGGCTCGCTGCGCAACACGGTCTTTTCCGACATCCTGGGCCGCGAGCAGACCCTGGACCTGGCCTTCCACACCGCGCGAGCCGCCGCGCCCAAGGCCCGTCTCGTTTATAATGACTACATGAGCTGGGAAGTCGGCAACGAGAAGCACCGCTACGGCGTGCTCAAGCTGCTGGAAGGGTTCCGCAAGCGCGGCACGCCGATCGACGCCCTCGGCGTCCAGGCCCATATCGGCGCCGAGAACGCCGACAGCTTCACCGGTTTTGGCAAACCGCAGGAGCAGGAATGGCGGGCCTTCCTCGATGAGGCGACAGGCATGGGCTATGATCTGCTGATCACCGAGTTCGACGTCCACGACAAAGGTCTGCTCCTGGACTTCGGCCCCCGCGACGCGGCGGTGGCGGCCTATGCCAGGGGCTATCTCGACCTGATGCTGTCCTATCGTCAGACCAAGGAGGTTCTGGCCTGGGGCATGGTCGACAAATATTCCTGGCTGCAGAACCAGTGGCTGCGCGAGGACAAGAAGCCCAAGCGCCCGACCCTGTACGACGACAACTATCAGGCCAAGCCCCTGCGCGAGGCTGTGGCGGCAGCGTTCAGGGCGGCGCCGGCGCGATAGCACCGTGTTCTTTATCTTGTCATCCCGGAAGCCTCGCAGAGGCTGTCCGGGACCCAGGGGCAATCGCGTTGCAGCGGCCCCTGGGTCCCGGCTCTCCGCTTCGCTGCGGCCGGGATGACAAGCTTTGTTTGGCTTTGGGAGTAAGTCGATGATACGCCCGACCCTGACCGCGCTCGCCCTGGCCCTTTCGGTGACAGCCGCCCAAGCCGCCCCCAAGCCGGGGACGGTCGAGTTCCGCAACTTCACCTACGAGGGCGCCGACCCCGTCGATGCGCAGGTCGCTCTCTCCCCTGGCCAGTACCGCAATCCGATCCTCAAGGGCTTCTATCCCGACCCCAGCATCACGCGGGTGGGCGCCGACTACTACCTGGTCAATTCAACCTTTGCCTACTTCCCCGGCCTGCCGGTCTGGCACTCGACCGACCTGGTGCACTGGGAGCAGATCGGCAACGCCATCGACCGGCCCGGCATGCTGGACTTCAAGCGCCTGGGCCTGTCGCGCGCGGTGTTCGCGCCGGCCATTGAGGAGCATGAGGGCACGTTCTACATCCTCAACACCTGCGTCGACTGCCAGGGCAATTTCCTGATCACCGCCAAGGACCCGAAAGGTCCGTGGTCCGATCCGGTGTGGCTGCCGACCGTGGGCGGCATCGACGCCTCGATCTTCTTCGATGACGATGGGGACGATGGGGACCGCGCCTGGATTCTCAACAATGACGATCCGCCGGGACCGGCCGAATACCAGGGCCACCGCGCCATCTGGATTCAGGAATATGATCCCAAGGCCCAGAAGACGATCGGCCCACGCACCCTGCTGCTGGACAAGGGTGTCGATCCCTCGACCAAGCCGATCTGGCCCGAGGGACCGCACATCCTCAAGAAGGACGGCTGGTACTATCTGACCGCCGCCGAGGGCGGCACGGCCGAGGGCCACAGCCAGGTTGTGCTGCGGTCGAAGGCGGTGCTTGGCCCCTATACGCCCTACGCCAACAACCCGATCCTGACCCAGCGCGGCCTGCCCAAAGACCGCATGCTGCCGATCACCTCGGCCGGGCACGCCGATCTGGTCGACACGCCAGACGGCCAGTGGTGGGCCACCTTCCTGGCCGTGCGGCCCTATGGCGACGACCTCTACAACACCGGCCGCGAGACCTTCCTGCTGCCGGTCGAGTGGAAGGACGGCTGGCCGGTGATCCTCGAGAACGGCAAGACCATCCCCTATGTGGCGACCGCGCCAAACCTGCCCGCGCCCAAGGTCCTGCCGCCGCCCACAACGGGGGCGTTCAGGGCGGCCGAGACCTTTGCCGGTCCTGAGTTGCCGCTGAACTGGATGACCCTCCGCATCCCTACCGAGCGCTGGTGGAGCGTGGGCCAGGGCGCCCTGACCCTGCAGACCCGCCCCGACAAGCTGACCGACCAGCCCTCGTTCTGGGGCCGCCGCCAGCAGCACATCAACGCCACCGCCCAGGTGCGGGTGGACTTCGCGGCGACCGCCGATGGCGACCGCGCGGGGATCACCGCCCTGCAGAGCGACGAGTTCTTCTACTTCCTGGGCGTGGTGCGTTCAGGCGGCAAGCTGGTCCTGCGGCTGGAGCGCAGGGCCGGGACGGGCGATCCGGTCGACGGCGTGGTGGTTGCCGAGGCGCCGCTGGCCGGCGCCGGTCCGGTGGACCTGAAGATCACCGCGCGGGGCGGGGAGTATGACTTCGCCTATGCCGTGAAGCCGGGAGACTGGACGGTTCTGAAGGCCGGGGCGGACGGGACGATGCTGTCGACCAAAAAGGCCGGCGGGTTCGTCGGGGCGATGTTCGGCGTCTATGCAAGTGGGGCTAGGTAGGCCTTGCCCGCTCGACGGGGGTAGCGACTTGTGGGTCCCTCCGGCCATGGCTAGGCTCGGCTCATGATCCGCCAGATCGTCGCCATCGCCATCGCGCCTGTCCTGTTCGCCTCTTCGGCCCTGGCCCAGACGGTGGTGATCGTCCGCCACGGCGAGAAGGTCGCGCCCAATGGCGACCCCGACCTGTCGGCGGCAGGGCAGGTCCGCGCCTTGGCCCTGGCCCAGGCCCTCTCAGGTGCCCGCGTCGCCATGGTGCTGGCCACCCCGCTCAAGCGCACCCAGCAGACGGCTCAGCCCACCGCCCAGGGCGCCGGCGTGGCGGTAGTCCCCGTGCCCTTCGATGGCGGCGAGGCCGCCCACGCAAAGCGCCTCGCCGATCAGGCCCGCACCGCCCCGGCCGACGCCACCGTCCTGATCGTCGGCCACAGCAACACCGTCGCCAACATCGCCAGGGCTCTTGGGGACACTGCCGCCAAGGCGCCGACCGACTGCGAGTACGACCAGATGACGGTCATTCAGCTGGCCGGCTCGGCCGCGCCGAAGGTGGTGCATGCGCGGTATGGGGTGGCGACAGCGAGTTGCTGAAATTCCTCTCTCGAAGAGAGAGGCTCGCCGCGCCTTAAGCCGCCGCCTGGATCGCCGCCTGGCAGGCTCGCGCCAGGCGCGTCGGCGACACGGGCTTTTCCACCACCGGATTGGTGCTGCCGGCCGAAATCGAGCAGGCGTTGCCGGTGACGTAGACCACCGGGATGGGGCCGAGATGGGCCATGATCGAGCGGACTGCGTCCTCGCCGGTGCCGCCCACGATGCGATAGTCGGCGGTGATCAGGTCGGGCTTGCGGCGCAGGGCCAGATCGAGGGCCTCTCGGGCGTTGTCGGCGACATCGACCGAGGTGAAACCCTGCTCGCGAAGCAGAGCTTCGACCTCCATGGCGATCAGGATCTCGTCTTCGATAATGAGAGCGTGACGCAATACCATCTTGAGCAATCCGTTTCGAATATCCCTCAAGACCACTTGGTCAACTGATTCCAGTCAAAGGCAAGCGTGACGTAAATTGAAATATGTTTCGGGACCAAACCCAAGGTCGCCGACCGGCGTTATTTCTTCTTGTCGCCGCCCCAGGGCAGGTTCTGCTTGACCTGATCCAGCGGCGTCTTGGTCACCACCACAGGCGGCGGGACATAGACCGTGGGCGCCTTGACCGGATAGGCCCGCCAGCCGGACTGGATCAGGGGGCCAAAGCCCACGCAGCGCGGCATGATCCTGACCGCGCCGGTGCGCGGCCTGGCGAAGGGCGGCGGCTGGCGCAGTTCCTGGCGCTTGGGATCGATGAACCACCAGTCGCCGGTCAGGCCATAGCCCTTCTCGCCGCCGGCCCGCACGGCCTGATAGGCGATGTTGGCCTGGAAGGGCGTGACGCCATAGCGCAGCATGGCGCGGTGGAAGATGGCGTCGGCCTCTTCGCGTTTACCTGGCTCGCCCACGGCGTACAGCCAGTCATGGACGATGGCGGCGCGGGCCGTGGGGCCCTGCGGGTCGACGAAGCCTTGGCCATACCAGGGCACGCTGGCGAAATCGGTGACGTACCAGCGTGGCACGACGATCACCTTGCCGGACTCGACGTCGCAATAGGGGAACTCGGCGTCCAGGGTGAACAGCTTGCGGCCGGCCTTGGTCTGGTTGAACAGCACCACCGGCTGCGGCGTCAGCGAGCTGGGCGGAGTGGGCGCGACCACAGGGATATAGACCGTCTGGTGGGTTTCCGTCGCGCAGCCGGCGAGGATCGAGGCTCCCAGCAGGGCGGAGGCGGCGAGGCGGGCGGTTCTGATCGGGCGCAAGGCAGTCTTCGGCTAGAGCGTTATTCGGCGAAGTGGATACCGGTTCGCCGCCGAAATAACGCGTCAAAACAGGAATTTAGAGCAAACGACATGATTCAATCATGGCGGCCTTTGCTCCAGTGCGGAACGAGAGCGAGGCTATAGCACCGTTTCCGTGTCGCTTTCGAGGCGGCATGCGCCCGCAGCGACCAGGTCAGGCCTTGTGGTCAGGCCTTGGGCGGGCGGCGCCGACGGGGTACGCGGACGGTGGCCTCGCCATCCATGACCAGGTCGTCGCCGACATAGGCCGCGCAGCGCAGCACCACGCGCGCGCTGGCCTCCTCGATGGCCGACACCGTGACCCGGGCCGCCACGACGTCGCCGATGCGGACCGGCCTGTGGAACGCCAGGGTCTGGCTCAGATAGATCGCGCCGGCGCCCGGCAGGATGGTGCCGACCACGGCCGAGCCGAACGAGGCCGACAGCAGGCCATGGGCGATGCGCCCGCGATAGGCGGTCCGCGACGCGAAGGCCTCGTCCATGTGCACGGGATTGAAGTCGTCCGAGGCCTCGGCAAACCGCTGGATACGCTCTTGCGTGACGGTCACGAGCTTCTCGGCGACCATCCCGACGACAAGCTCTTCCAGGATATAGCCGCCTGAGAGGTGAGGTTGGATCATACCGGCCGGTTAGCGGTGATGCGGCCCCGTGACCAGCGAAAATGCGTGCGACGGCCGCCGGGCGCGGCGCTGACCGCGCTTCGGCATCCCGAATGTGCCGTGCCTGTCAGCCATGCGGGCTTGTAGCTGGGCGAGGAGGCTGGGCGACGGGATCAGCGTCCAGACCCCGAGATCGCCTCTAGGATCCTGGCCGCGGCGAGATCCAGAGTGGCGGGGTCGAGACGGTCCAGGGCGATGCTGGCCAGGGTCGGCTGATCGGACTTTCGCCGCTCCCGCGCATAGGCCAGGTCGTAGTGGGCGGCCATCAGGGCTTCGGCCAGGTCGGTGAAGGCGCCCTGGTCGACCATCTCGCGCCAGTCGGCCAGCCGCCTCAGGCTGGGGTGGATCGGCAGGCGTTCCAGGATCGCCAGCAGGGCCTCGCGCCGGGCGGTGATGTCGCCATAGGTCTCGACCAGATAGCGGGCGCGTTCCGGCAGAGGCGCAGTGACCTCGATGCGCGGGGCCTTGCGCATAGCTGTCCACAGCATCGGCGGCAGGACCCGGTTGCCGATCTTGCTCGACTCCGCCTCCACCACCACCGGGCGGGTCGGATCCAGCGCGTCGAAAGCCGCGACCAGCTGGCTCTCGAAGCCCTTCTGGTCGGGCTGGGCCTGTCCCGACAGGGCGCCGAACAGCGAGCCGCGATGGCAGGCCAGGCCCTCCAGGTCGACGACCTGAACGCCGCGCTGCGCCAGGGCGGCGAGGATCGCGGTCTTGGCCGAGCCGGTGTCGCCATCCAGCAGGATCAGGTCCAGATCGCAGGGCGTGTCATACAGCCGGGTCTGAACCCAGCGGCGATAGGTCCGGTATCCGCCGTCCAGCACGGCGGTCTGCCAGCCCACCCGCTGCAGGATGGTGGCCATCGCGTTGGACCTCTGGCCGCCGCGCCAGCAATAGACCAGAGGCTTGAAGCCCTCCGGCCGGTCGGCCAGCGCGGTTTCCAGGTGATGGGCGATGTTGCGGGCCACATGGGCCGCGCCGATGCGGTTGGCGCGCAGCCGCGACTCCTGGACGTAGATCGTCCCCACCTCGGCGCGCTGGGCGTCATCGAGCACCGGCAGGTTGACCGCTCCGGGCAGGTGATCCTGGGCGAACTCGCCGGGGCTGCGCACATCGATGATCTGGTCGAAGGCCGCCAGGGCGGCGGGGTCGGCGGATTTCAGGACCTGAAGCGGCTTCATGTCCGCTCGGGGTTTCGCCACAGGTCGGTCGTCATGCTGCCGGATCTCGTCATCGCCGCTTTTTGTGGCCGTGACTATGCGCGAGGCATTGGGGAATCGTAAGGTCCTCCGAGCAGACTCGCCCCGCGTATGGGGGCGATCGTCCAGGAGCCACCCGTTGCCAGAACCCGTGTCCGACCCCGTTCGACTGACCTCGCTGGCCCATGGGGGCGGTTGCGGCTGCAAGCTGTCTCCGGCGGTGCTGCGCGAGATTCTGGCCCAGTCTCCGGCCGCCGGGATGTTTCCCAACCTGATGGTCGGAACCGAGACCTCGGACGATGCGGCGGTCTGGCGGCTGAACGACCAGCAGGCCCTGGTCGCCACCACCGACTTCTTCATGCCCGTGGTCGATGATCCTCACGACTTTGGCCGCATCGCCGCGACCAACGCCCTGTCGGATGTCTACGCCATGGGGGCCACGCCGATCTTCGCCCTGGCCATCGTCGGCATGCCGATCGACAGGCTTTCGACGCAGACCATCGGCGCGATCCTGGCCGGCGGGGCCTCGGTCTGCGCGGCGGCGGGTGTACCGATCGCTGGCGGGCACTCGATCGACAGCGTCGAGCCGATCTACGGGCTGGTAGCCCTGGGCCTGGTTCATCCCGATCGCGTGCTGTCCAACCGGGGCGCGCGGGCCGGCGACGTGCTGATCCTGACCAAGGCCCTTGGCGTGGGCGTGCTGAGCGCCGCCCTCAAGCAGCAGCGCCTTTCCGACGAGGGCTATCGCGCCCTGATCGCCACCACGACCCAGCTCAATACGGTCGGGGCGGGGTTGGGCGAGGTGGCGGGCGTTCATGCCGTCACCGATGTCACGGGCTTTGGCCTTCTGGGCCACTTGCTGGAAATGTGCCGGGGCGCAGGGCTGGCTGCCGAGCTGGACGCCGACGCGCCCGTCCTGCTGCCGCAGGTTGCCGGCCTGGCCCAGGCCGGAGTTCGCACTGGGGCGGCGGTGCGCAACTGGGCCAGCTATGGCGCGGCGGTGGAGATGCCCGCGGGCGCGCCAGACTGGCGGCGCGACCTGCTGGCCGACCCTCAGACCAGCGGCGGTCTGTTGATCGCCGTGGCGCCAGAGGCCGCCGACGCGGTGCTGCGCCAAGTGCTGGACGCGGGGTTCGGCGCTGCCCGGGTGGTCGGTCGGATGACCGCCGGCGCGCCGCAGGTGAGGGTGCGGGGCGGCCTCAGCTGAGCCCGGCGCCGGGCGGCGGGCGGCGACCCAGCTTGCGGACCAGTCCGAACCAGCCGCCGCTGATCAGGGCGACCAGCAGGGCGCCGGCCAGCAGGCCGGGCGACGGCGGCGCGACCTTGAAGATGGTGTCCAGGGTGGGCACGGCGAAGATCAGGGCGAGGCAGCCTGCGGCAGCGGAGGCGATGATCCAGTAGATCCGGCGATGTGGCGCGAACAGGCGGCCCCCGGTCGAGGCGGCGTCGGCCAGGGCCAGGACCAGATTGCCGGCCACCAGGGTCAGGAAGGCCGCGCCCCGGGCCTGATGTTCCGGATGATGGTCCAGCGCCCACAGATAGATCCCCAGCACCCCGGCCAGCACGCCAGCCCCCTGCAGCAGGGCCAGACCCAGCTGGCGGGGTCCAAACAGCGGCTCTTCAGGGTGTCTGGGCGGGTGTTTCATGGCCTCGGCGCCGCCCGGTTCGGCCTCGAACACCATCGCGCAGACCGGATCGATCACCAGCTCCAGAAACACCACGTGCATCGGATAGAGCAGGGGCGGCAGGCCCATGACGATCGGGATCAGCGCCACCCCGGCGATCGGCACGTGGATGGCGGTGATATAGACCAGCGCCTTGCGCAGGTTGGTGAAGATCCGCCGTCCCAGCCGCACGCCGCCGACGATTGAGGCGAAGCTGTCGTCGAGAATGACCAGGTCGGCGGCCTCGCGCGCAACGTCCGTGCCCTTCTGCCCCATGGCGATGCCGATATGCGCCGCCTCCAGGGCTGGCGCATCATTGACCCCGTCACCGGTCATGGCCACCACTTGGCCGTCGGCCTTCAGCGCCTGGACGATTCGCAGCTTTTGCTCGGGGATGATGCGGGCGAAGATCCGCGTCTGGCGAAGGCGTTCGGTCAGGGCCACGTCGTCCAGGACGGCCAGTTCGCTGCCCAGCATAACCCCGCCGGATGCGTCGAGGCCCGCGGCCCTGGCGATGGCCAGGGCGGTGGCGGGGTGATCGCCGGTGATCATGACCACGGAAATGCCCGCCGCCCGCGCCTCTTCCAGCGCCGCCGGGGCGTCGGGGCGGATGGGGTCCAGAAAGCCGACCAGGCCCGCGAAGGCGAACGGGGCGGCCTCCGGATCGTTGGGAAAAGGGGTCTCGGTCAGGCAGGACGCGACGCCCAGCACGCGCAGGCCCTGGACGGCGAATTGCTCGACCACGCCCGTCAGGCGGACAACCTCATCATCGGCCAGGCCGCACAGCCGGAAGATCGCCTCCGGCGCGCCCTTGGCGGCGCCGCGCCACTGATCCTCGGGTTCGCGCCAGACCTGGATCATCGCCATCATCCCGGCGCGAAGCGGCCAGGTCCGCTCCGGTTCGGCCGGGGCGCCGGTTGAGGGGGACTGCGAAGGCCCCAGCAGCGCCCGCACCGCCTTGTCCATCGGGTCGACCGGGTAGACGGCGCAGGCCAGTCCGGCGGCCTGCAGGAGGGTCAGCGCCGTCCCGGCGGGCGCGGCGTCGCCCTCGACGAGGCGGTCTTCCTCCTGCGTCCACAGGCGGGCCACCCGCATGCGGTTCTCGGTCAGGGTACCGGTCTTGTCGACGCACAGGAACGAGGCACCGCCCAGGGCCTCGATCACCGCGCTGCGCCGCACCAGCACCTTTTGCCGGGCCAGGCGTCCGGCCCCCAGCGCCAGGAAGACGGCCAGCACCATGGGAAATTCTTCAGGGATCAGGGCGATGGCGACCGTGATGCCGGCCAGTACGCCGCCCACCCAGTCCTGGCGCAGCAACCCATAGACCACCGCCACGACGCCGCAGAAGGCGATGGCCAGCAGGCCCAGCACCGCCACCAGCCGTCCCGCCGTTTTCTGGAGCGGGGTGGGCTCCTGCACGATGGCCGCCAGCGAGACGCCGATCTTGCCCAGCGCCGTGCGCGGGCCGGTCCTGGCGATCCGCGCCACGGCCTGGCCGCGAACCACCAGCGTGCCCGAGAACAGATAGGGGCCGGTCTCGGCGCCGGGCTGGGTCTCGGCGTCGGCGGCTTCGCCATCGGTCAGGGGCCGCTTGGAGACGGGCGCTGATTCGCCGGTCAGCGCCGACTCGTCGACGCTCAGAACGTCGCCGGCCACCAGGGCGCCGTCGGCGGGCAGGCGCTCGCCCTCGCCGACCAGCACGATGTCGCCGGGAACCAGGTCGCGCGCGGCCAGCCGAACCTCGACCCCGTCGCGCATCACCCGGGCCTGTGGCTGGGACAGGTCGCGCAGGGCCGCCAGAGCGTTCTCGCTGCGGGCCTCCTGCAGGACGACCAGTCCGATGGTGGCGATCGCCCCGGCCATCAGGAACAGGCCTTCGCCCAGGTCGCCCAACACCAGATAAAGACCGGCAGCCCCGATCAGCAGCAGGAACATCGGCTCGCGAAGGGTATCCAGCACGATCCTGGCCAGGCCCCGGCCCGAGCCTTGCGGCAGGGCGTTGGGACCGACCTCTCCCAGTCGTTGGCCGGCCTGCGCCGTTGTCAGTCCGCTGAGGTCATCTCGCGCCATGGGGCATCCCGGTTGCTCCAGAGGTCGAACTGGACCCTGTTACAACGCGTTGGACCTCACCTTGCGCCAGATCATCTTTGCAAAGGCCGAGATCGGGCACCCAGCCCGTGTCTGAGGTCGGCGTATGCGCCGCCCCGCCGTCGAGCCCTGGGCCCTTTGGTGTCGTCCTGGGCGCTTGGCGACGCGAAGCAGCGCTCAGCTGTTCCTATCCCGCCCCTTGCAACGGGGGCGGCGTGCGGGGTGTGCCACCCACCAAAATATCCAGGACTTAGAGCGTTATTCGGCGAAGTGGATACCGGTTCGCCGCCAAAATAACGCGTCAAAACAATAATCTAGAGCACACGACATGATTCAATCATGGCGACCTTTGCTCTAGGTCGAGCCGCTAGATGCGCAGCTGCGAGACGCCGGCCATCATGACAGCGCCGATCATCACCCAGCCTGCGGCCAGGGCGAACATCGGATAGCGCTGCCACCAGTGACGTTGGGCGGCGCAGGCGCCGGTGTGTTTGGGCATGTCGTTCCTCCCTCTCTTGCCGGATGGCTGTTGAAGAGAACAACCGTGGCCTAAAAAACATCTTAATGCTTGGTTAATAGCGGTCACAATCTCGACAAGTGGCCGTGAAATGACAACGGGCTTGTTAAGCCAACTCGCCTAATCGGCGAAAATATCTATCAAGCCGTTGATTTTTATAGGCTTTGTATGGACCGATAAGGTTGCGTCCTTAGGGAAAGCTCCTAATCTGCCGTTCCGAAAAAAGATTCTTCGTCAGGACCCCGAATGCTTCGTTTTGCCTGTTTGACCCTTGGTTTGACCCTGGCCCTGGGCGGGATGGCCTGCGCCCAGGCGCCGGCGGCCGCGCCGCCCGCCAGCGTAACGGCCGCCCCGACGGCCGGTCAGGCCTTCCTGGCGACCAATGCCAAGGCGGCCGGCGTGGTCGTTCTGCCCTCGGGCCTGCAGTACAAGATCCTGACCTCGGGCCCGAAAAGCGGTCCGTCGCCCAAGACCGGCGACATCATCAAGGTGCATTACGAGGGCAAGCTTCTGGACGGCACGGTGTTCGACAGCTCGTTCGAGCGCAAGCAGTCGGTGATCATGCCGCTGGAAGGTCTGGTCCAGGCCTGGCTGGAAGCCCTGCCGATGATGAAGGTCGGCGACGAGTGGGTGCTCTATGTGCCGCCCGAGCTGGGCTATGGCGACCGCGATGTCGGGCCGATCCCGGCGGGCAGCGTGATGACGTTCCGGCTGCAGCTGCTGGGCATGCTGGCGGTGGATTAGGGGCGCAACGGCAGGCTGCTCCCCCTCTGGGGGAGCTGTCGCAGAGCGACTGAGGGGGCTAATGCGGCCTGAGCCGAGCTGGCCCCCTCCGGCCCTCTGGGCCACCTCCCCCAGAGGGGGAGGATCTATCCCGCCTCAGATTTCCGGCTCTTCATCAGCGGCTGGATTTTCGTCCCGAAGTTCTCCACCCCCTGCACGAAATCATCAAAGGTCAGCAGCACCCCGGCTGTGCCCGGTACCGCCGCCACCTCGTCCAGCATCCGCGCCACGTTCTCATATGACCCCACCAGGGTGCCCATGTTGAGGTTCACGGCCGATTCCGGCGCGGCCAGCTGGGCGGTGTTGGTGGTCGCGCCGGCCGCCGCATTGGGGGCCGCCTGCTGGGTCAGCCAGGCCAGGGCCTCCTGATCGGCGCCGTCGCGATAGAGCTGCCACTTGGCCATGGCCTTCTCGTCGGTCTCGTCGGCGATGATCATGAACAGGATGAAGCTGGCGACGTCACGGCCGGTCTTGTCGGCGGCGGCCTTCAGGCGGTCATTGACCGAGCCGAAGGCGGTCGGCGTGTTGGTCCCCTTGCCCAGGGCGAAGCTGTAGTCGGCATATTGCGCGGTGAAGGCCAGGCCCTCGTTGGACGAGCCCGCGCAGATCAGCTTGGTCTCTTTCGGATGCGGGCTGACCCGGCAGTCGTCCATCCGGAAGTACTGGCCCTTAAAGTCGCTGACGCCGGTCTCCAGCAGGTCCTTCAGCACGGTCGTATATTCGGCCAGGTAGTTGTATCGGTCGGTATAGTGCGCCTCGCCCGGCCACAGGCCCATCTGGCTGTACTCGGCCTTCTGCCAGCCGGTCACGAGGTTCAGGCCAAAGCGCCCCGGGGCGATGGAGTCGATGGTCGAGGCCATCCGCGCGGCGATGGCCGGCGGAATGGTCAGGGTGGCGACGGTGGCGAAGATCTTGATCTTTGTCGTCACGGCCGCCAGACCGGCCATCAGGGTGAAGCTTTCGAGATTGTGCTCCCAGAACTGCGTCTTCCCGCCAAACCCGCGCAGCTTGATCATCGACAGCGCGAAGTCGAAACCATAGGTCTCGGCTTTCTGGACGATGGTCTTGTTCAGCTCGAAGCTGGGCATGTATTGCGGCGAGGTCTCGGAGATGAGCCAGCCGTTGTTGCCGATGGGGATGAAGACGCCGACCTGCATGGGGGTGTGTCCTGTTTGGGTTCTCTAAATCCGCTCTCCCCGGCGAAGGCCGGGGCCCAGATTCATCCTGAGTGTTTGGGGTGTTCGCGCTTTCCGACCGATAAGCTTCTGAAGCGCCTCGGGTTCGATCTGGGCCCCGGCCTTGGCCGGGGAGAGCGGAGAAAAGTGATCATTCTGAGCCCTCCAGAAAACCCAGCAAGGCCGCATTGAACGTCTCCGGATCGGTGACCGTAAACCCGTGCCCGCCCCACGGCGCGATCTCCAGCTGGCCGTTGGGCAGGCCCTCGGCCAGGCGCATCGAGCAGCCCACCGGCACCAGCATGTCATCGGCGCTGGCGCTAACCAGCACCGGGTGGAGAATCTCGCTCAGCCGGTCGTCGATGTCGAACGCCAGCAGGGCCTGGATGCGGGCCAGCACCACGTCCTTTGGCGGGAAGCTGGCGACGTGGTGAGGTTCCTCGGCTTGCAGCCGCTCATGGTTCTCCGACAGCCAGCTGGCCGGATACAGGAAGATCGGCTGGGCGTGGACATAGGCCTGAACCCCGCTGTCGTTCAGCAGGTGGATGCGGGTGTCGAAGCAGCGCTGGATATGCGGATCGGGCCGCGACCAGCCATTGACCACCACCAGTTTGGCGAGGCGATCGGGGTGCGACAGCGCCAGGGCCAGCCCCGCATTGCCGCCGGCCGCGTGGCCCACGACATGGGCGCGGGCCAGGCCCAGGGCGTCCATGACCTTGACGATATCGTCGGCCATGGCCTGCACCGAGTGCGGCCGGGTCAGCGCGCGAACGCTGCGGCCCGTGCCCCGGTGGTCATAGAGCACCACCGGAAACTTCGCGGTCAGGGCCGCCATCTGCGGCGCCCAGAACGCCCCCGAGCCGCCCAGGCCCGACGACAGGATCACCGCCGTGCGGCCGGCCACGGGGCCGCCGTGCAGTTCGTAGTACAGGCCGTCGACGGTCCCGGAGGTCATGCGGCTTAGCGCTTGCCGATATGGGCGACACTGGCGATCTCGACCAGGAAATCGGGCCGCACCAGGCCGCACTGGATGCAGTAGCGGGCCGGCTTGTCGCCGGGGAAATACTCGGCATAGACCTTGTTGATGGTCTGGTAGTCGGCCCAGTCCTTGAGGAAGATGTGGTTCATGGTCACGTCGTCCATCGTGCCGCCGGCGGTTTCGATGACCGACTTGATGGTCTCCAGCACCTGCCGGGTCTGGGCCTCGGCGTCGCCGACATGGGCGACATTGTTGTCCTTGTCGAAGGCCAGGGTGCCCGAGACATAGACGATCCCGTCGGCCAGGGTTCCGGGCGAGAACGGCGCGATGGGCGTGCCCGTGCCGGGCGGGATGATGACGGTCTTGGGCATGGGAAGCTCCTGCTTTTCCGATTTTCTAACCTTGTCATCCAGGGTCGGCGCGCTGCGCGCTTGCCCGGGATGACAGTTTTTATGGCGGCGCCAGCTGTCCGAACGCCCCCTTGAAGTCCGCCGTCGTCGTGACCCAGCCAAAGAAGGTCTCGATGTTGAACAGCGCCGCCTTCTGTACGAAGTCGGGGCCCGCCTGATGGGTGGCGTCCTCCAGCACGGTGCCGAAATATTCCAGCATGAAGCCGTCCCTCAGGGTCGACTCCACGCAGACATTGGTGGCGATGCCGACGAACACCAGATGGCGGATGCCGCGCGCCCGCAGCACGCTGTCCAGCTGGCTGTTGAAGAAGCCGCTGTAGCGGGTCTTGTGCAGGCGGATGTCGCCGGGCTCCGGTTTTAGGGCCTCGACCAGCTCATAGTCCCACTGGCCGCGGGCCAGCAGCTTGCCCTGCAGTTCGGGCCGCGCGCGCATGGTCTTCAGGGCGTTGGATTTCCACCAGTTGGGCGAACCGGGACCGCCGGCTTCCACATACTGGTCGTCCCAGCCGTTCTGGAAATAGATCACCGACATGCCGGCCGCGCGGGCCACCGGCAGGATTCCCTGGATCTGTTCGATCACGGCCGCCGCGCCGCTGATGTCGAACCCGGCCAAGTCCAGATAGCCGCCTGGCGAGGCATAGGCGTTCTGCATGTCGATGACGATCACGGCGGTGGTTTTCGGATCGACGGGGATCGGCTCGGGCCGGGCCGGCAGCATGACGGCGTCCGCCGAAAAGGCGGTGATCCGCGCGCTGGCCTTGTCGGGATCGGAAGCCATGCCATACCATCCTGGAAGCGCGACGCGCGGCGGAGATCGGGCAGACGATGACGACGACCCGCGCCCTGTTCGTCAAGCCCGCCTCGCGCGTTTAGCGGCCATGCTGACACGATCCGTTCGAAACCTGATCGAAACGCCCGGCGGGCCGCGCGTCGACTTCACCGTCCCGGCCGGCGAGCCCGCCCTGGCGGCGCCGGACTCGGTGTCGTGGCGGGTGTTCAAGAACCCGGTCGCCCTGTTTGTCGGTGGGGTCACGGCGGTGATCCTGGAGCTGGCCGAGCCCCGCGTGCGCTCGGGCGTCTGGGACCATTCGACCTTCCGCACCGATCCCCTGACCCGACTGAAGCGCACCGGCCTGGCGGCCATGGTCACGGTCTATGGGGCGCGGTCGACAGCCGAGGCGATGATCGCCGGGGTAGGGCGCCAGCACGCCCGGGTCTGCGGCCAGACGCCTGACGGCCAGGCCTATCGGGCTGACGATGTCGACCTGCTGGACTGGGTGCAGGCCACCGCCAGTTTCGGCTTTATGGAGGCCTACAGCGCCTTGGCCTCGCCCCTGACCGACGCTGAAAAGGATCAGTTCTATGCCGAGGCGGCCCCGGCGGCGGCGTTGTATGGCGCGGTGGGCGCGCCGACCTCGCGGGCGGCCTGGGAGAGCCGGCTGGCGGCCATGCTGCCGGCCCTGGAGCGCTCGGATATCGTGCTGGAGTTCCTGACCCTGATGCGGGAGACGAAGATCGCGCCTGGCGCGGTCAGCCTGTTGCAGAGGCCCCTGATCCGGGCGGCGGTGGGGCTGGTTCCGGCGCCGGTGCGAGAGGTGCTGGGTCTGGGGGCAGAGTGGCTGCCCAGGCCGTTTGAACTCAAGGCCATCGCCCTGGCCGGACACCTGGCCGACCGCATTGCCGTGCCCGAAGCGCCGCCGGCCCGGGCCTGTGCGCGGATGGGTCTGCCTGGGGATTGGCTGTACAGAAATGCCCCAAAATAGCTTGTCATCCCGGAAGCCTCGCAGAGGCTGTCCGGGACCCAGGGGCAACCGCACTGCCTTGGCCCCTGGGTCCCGGCGCTTCGCTACGCTACGGCCGGGATGACAAGAAAATTGGGCTACAGCGACTGGCCGTCATCCACCGTGAACACCCCGCCGGTGATCGTCGCCGAGGCGTCGGCGCACAGGTGCAGGGCCATGGGCGCCAGGTCGCTTTCGGCCATCAGGCGCTTGCGCGGGAAGCTGGCGATCAGCTTCTGGCCGCCCTCCTGGTCGAACCAGTCGCTGTTGAGCTCGGTGCGGATATAGCCCGGGCACAGGACGTTGACATTGATGCCCTTGCGGGCCCACTCGCGAGCCAGGCTCTTGCCCATCATCGCCGTGCCGGCCTTGGAGGTGCAATAGGCCGTGAGGCCCGGCAACACCTTGTGCGCCCCGATCGAGGCGACCAGCAGCACCCGGCCGCGCCCGCTGTCCGCAGAGCCCGCCCTGATCATCCGCCGGGCGCCTTCGCGGGCGGTCAGGAACATGCCCCGGGTATTGACCGCCAGCACCTTGTCGAAGTCGGCGATGGCGATGTCGAGGGCCGAGCCCTGCATGCTGATCCCGGCATTGGCGATCACGGAATCCACGACCCCCAGCCCGGCCTCGACGGCGTCATAGGCGGCGATCACCGAGGCCTCGTCCTCGACATCCATGGCCACGGCCAGGGCCTGGCCGCCGGCCGTGCGGATCTGGTCGACCAGGTCCGCCAAACGGTCGGTGCGCCGCGCCGCCAGGGCCACCTTTGCGCCGGCCCGCGCAGCCGCCAGGGCCAGATGGGCGCCGATGCCGGATGAGGCGCCGGTCACCAGCACGGTGCGGCCGGCAAGGGTCTGGTCGGTCATGGTCTGGTCTCCCCAAGGTCAGCGGGGGAAGGTGGCGGCGGCAGGGCTGGATGTCGAGGGCGCCGTTGCGTCGGCCGGGCTCTAGTAAGGCAGGTCTTCGGGTCCCGGCTGCGCCGGCTCGGCGGGCGGATTGGCCACCGCGTCCAGCTCCGCCGCGACCCGGCCAAACTCCGCCGCCAGGGTCTCGTAATAGCCGTTGCGCGGGTCAGGCTCGCTCTCCGGGGCCGGATCGGGCAACAGCCATGGGAAGTCGCGCACGGCCAGGTTCTGGTGGGCGGTGAGCATGAACCGCCGCCAGATGCTGGCCGGCATGTCGCCGCCGACCACCTTGTTCATCGGCTTGTCGTTGTCGTTGCCCACCCAGACGCCGGTGACATAGTCGGTGGTGAAGCCCACGAACCAGGCGTCGCGCCAGTTCTGGCTGGTGCCGGTCTTGCCCGCCACCGGACGGCCGAAGGCGGCGCGCTTGGCGGTGCCTTCGGTGACGACCTTCTTCATCATCTTGACCATCATCGAGGCCCGGGCGAGATCATAGACCGCCAGCGGCGTAGGCGAGGCCTGACGGGCGAAAACCGGAGCCCCGCCCTGGGTGACGATGCTCTCGATCACATAGGGCTCAAGCCGGTTGCCGCCCTGCTGGAACACCTGGAAAGCCGAGGTCAGCTGCAGCAGGCTGACCTCATAGGAGCCTAGCGCCACCGACAGATCGGGGCTGGGCGGCAGGGTGGTGATGCCAAAGCGCCGGACCAGCTCGCCGATCGCCGGACCGCCGGCTTCCTGGCCCAGTTTCACGGCGATGGTGTTGGTGGAATTGACCAGGGCCTGTTCCACAGTCATCGGACCGCGATAGCCGCCGGCATAGTTTTCCGGCGCCCAGTCGCCAAACTTCACCGGGGCGTCGACGCGGATATCGGTCGGCAAAACCCCCTTGTCGAGGGCGGCGGCATAGATGAACGGCTTGAAGGTGGAACCCGGCTGGCGACGCGCCTGCACCGCCCGGTTGAAGGGGCTTTCGATATAGTCGGTCCCGCCCACCATGGCCCGCACGGCGCCGTCGGCTGACAGCGACAGCAGGGCCGCCTGTCCGGCCCCGGCCCGCTCGCCGTCAAAGGCGATGGCCTGGCGCACGGTCTCCGAACCCAGCTTCTGCAGCAGGGGGTCGATGGTCAGGCGAACGACCAGATCGGGCGCGTTCTGGCCGGCGATCCGCACGGCCTCGCTGGTGGCGTAGTCCAGCACCCAGCCGTAATTGCCCTCGTCCTGCACGGCCAGCGGCGACAGACGCGGGGTGTCATCAAGCGCCCGGCTTTCCTGCTCGGCGGTGATCCAGCCCTCCTTGCGCATATTGGCCAGAACCAGCCGCGAACGGGCGAGAGCCCCGCTCATGTCGCGGGTCAGGGCCAGGCGCGACGGCGCCTTGGGCAGCGAGGCCAGAAGCGCGGCTTCCGACAGGGTCAGCTGGCTGGCCGGCTTGCCGAAATAGGTGCGGCTGGCCCCGTCGACGCCGAAGGTGTTGGCCCCGAAGAACACGCGGTTGAGGTACAGTTCCAGCACCTCGTCCTTGGTCAGGACCTTCTCCAGTTCGCGGGCCATGACCATTTCCTGCAGCTTGCGCTTGACCGTGCGGTCAGGCGTCAGGAACAGGCCCTTGGCCAGTTGCTGGCTGAGGGTGGAGGCGCCCTGGACCGTGCGGCCGGCCTTCCAGTTGACGATCGCCGCCCGGCCGATGCCGCGCAGGTCGATCGGACCGTGCTGGTAGAACCGGCGGTCCTCGGCGGCCATGAAGGCCAGGGGCACATAGTTGGGCAGGCCGCCCAGGGTAACGCGCTGGCCATAGCGCGGACCGCGGGTGGCGATCACCTGGCCGTTCTTGTCCTCGAAGCGGATGCCCGGGGCGCGGTTGACGGCGAACAGCGCCTCGCGGGTGGGCAGCTTTGGCGTGTCGCGCAGATATTTCCACCACACATAGCCGGCCCCGCCGCCCACGGTCAGAACGCCCAGCAGCACCCCGACCAGCAGGGTCTTCCAGACCCAGCCAAAGCGTTTGGCCTTTTTTCCGGCTTTGCGATGGGCCAGATCGGCGCGGAAAGGTTGCTCGGGTTCGGGTTCGGGCGGTGGCTTGGGCGCGAACGGGTCTTGCGGCGGGGGAGGCGGAGGCGCGCCAAAAGACACCTCCGGCTTCTGCGGAGGCTTGGAGCCTTCTTCGAAACGGTACGGGGGAAGCGTCCAGTCGTTCACGGTTTCGATACGGCCCTGTTTGGTCTCAGCCTAATTCCGGTTTAGGACGCGCGCATGATGGTGCGCAAACCTTTCTGGGAGACGAAGTCCCTCCAGCAGATGACCGTCCCCGAGTGGGAGAGTCTATGCGACGGCTGCGGTCTTTGCTGCCTGGTTCGCTTCGAAGACGAAGATTCCGGCGAGGTCATTCCCACCCGCGTGCACTGCCAGCTGTTCGACGAGCACAAATGCAGCTGCAAGGACTACGCAAACCGCCGCAAGACGGTGCCCGACTGCATCAAGCTGACCCCCTATAATATCGAGAACCTGGAGTGGATGCCCCCCTCCTGCGGCTATCGCCGGCTGCACGAGGGCAAGACCTTGCCTGACTGGCATCCGCTGGTCACCGGCGACCCCGACAGCACCCACAAGCAGGGCATCTCGGTGCGCGACCAGACCGTCAGCGAGCTGTCGTTCGAAGACGCCGAGGACGCCATGGACTTCGTGGCCACCGACCTGATGGCAGACCGCGGGGACGAGTACTACGATCCGGACGAGGGGTAGGGGTACCTTCTCCCCTTGCGGGAGAAGGTGGCGCGCAGCGCCGGATGAGGGGTTGAAAGCCCTCTCGGAAAGGCCCGGGCGACCCCTCACCCGACCCGCTTCGCGGGCCACCTTCTCCCGCAAGGGGAGAGGGAAGGCGTCATCCTCCAAAGTTATCCACAGGCTCGGGGCTCGTCAGACGCCCCGGCGCAGGGGTCCCATAGTCGCGCCGTTCAGCGCCGCCGAGCCCGACTACGGGGATAAGCTGCCCTCTATCCTCTGCGTTCAGCGAATCGAATCCAGCGAAATCAACAGCTTGTAACTTTCTCGCGCCTCTGGATCAGAGGCGCCCGCTGGTCCCGTATCTTTGTGTCATGGCCCAAAGAAGCGAAGAGATCGAAGCCCTCGTCGACAGCGTCCAGGATCTGGTCGCTGCGTACTACGCCGACGCCGTCAAGGATGCCTGCGAGGCGACCAAGGACGATGCACCCGTAGATCGACTGAAGACCGCCGAGCAGATGGCGCGCTCCGGTCGATATCTGAAACTGTTCCGCGCGGGTGGACGAAGGGCGGTGGCGGCCATCGCCGCTTTGCCGCGCCCCGCCGCCGTGTCGGACCCTGAGGAGACCCCGATGAATGGAACAACCCATTGGACACCTGAGCGTGTCACCGAGCTTCATGCCGAAGTCCGCCGACGCCTGGAAGCGTTTGGTCGATCCGCTGAATTCAAGCGAATGGCTGGAAAAGACGCCGGCGGACATGGTGGCGGCCTGCCTGCCGAGCCTGTGGTTCCGGCAGGACCACCAACTCCCCCCGACTGACCAATGGTCGGCCTGGCTATTCCTGGGCGGACGCGGTGCGGGCAAGACCTTCGCCGGGGCCAGCTGGGTGGCCAGCCTGACCCGCCAGCCGCTGAGCATCGCCCTGGTCGGTCCCACCTTCCACGACGTGCGCGAGGTGATGATCGAGGGGCCTTCGGGCCTCAAGGCGCTCTCGCCGCTGGATGATCGGCCCCGCTGGGAAGCCACCCGCAAACGACTGGTCTGGAAAAGCGGCGCCGTCGCCTACGCCTTCTCGGCGGAAGACCCCGACAGCCTGCGCGGTCCGCAATTCCACGCCGCCTGGGCCGACGAGTTCTGCGCCTGGCCAAAGCCGGCTGAGACCCTGGCCATGCTGCGGTTCGGCCTGCGGTTGGGCGAGGATCCGAGGCTGGTGGTCACCACCACGCCTCGGCCGATCCGGGCCCTCAAGACCCTGATCGCCGAACCCGGCGTCGCAGTCACCCGGGCCGGCACGGCGGAGAACGCCGGGAACCTGGCGCCGGCGTTCCTCTCGACCCTGGAGGCGCTCTATGGCGGCACCCGCCTGGCGGCCCAGGAGTTGGACGGGGTCATCGTCGAGGACGAGGGCGGGCTGTTTCGCGCCGAGGATCTGGCCCGCTGTCGCGGCGCCTTGCCCGCCCGGTTCGACCGGGTGGTGGTGGCGGTCGACCCGCCGGCCACCGCCACCGGCGACGCCTGCGGCATCGTGGTGGTGGGCAAGCTGGACGGCCGCGCCTTCGTCCTGGCCGACCGCTCGGCCAAGGGCCTGTCGCCCAACGGCTGGGCCCGGCAGGCGGTGGCGGCGGCGCATGACTTTCACGCCCACGCCCTGGTGGCCGAGGCCAATCAGGGCGGCGACATGGTCCGCGCGGTGCTGGTGCAAGCTGACCCGCCCTGCGCGGTGAAACTGGTCCGCGCCTCGCTCGGCAAGCGGGCCCGGGCCGAGCCGGTGGCGGCCCTGTACGAGCAGGGCCGCGTCATCCACTGCGGCGCCTTTCCGGCGCTGGAGGAGGAGCTGATGGCGCTGGGGACCGGGGATCTGGGCCACAGTCCGGACCGGGCCGATGCCTTGGTCTGGGCGGTGAGTGAGTTGATGCTGGGGGTGGGGCGGGCGCCGAGACTTAGGGCGCTTTAGTCGGGAGAGTCGGCGCCGCCCCCTCAGTCGCTGCGCGACAGCTCCCCCAGAGGGGGAGCATCAACGGCTTAGCTCCTCCCCCTTTGGGGGAAGTGGCCCGGAGGGGGTCCGGTCCGGATAGAGTCCTGACACTATTGTCCAGATACATCCCTGACAGTTAGCCGGGCCGGCAGGAGGACACCTGCCGATGCCATGGAAGACCGGATCAGTGGAAGACGCCAAGCTTGGGTTTGTGGCCGATC